>JBGSKZ010000403.1:0-11872 GCA_041741035.1 Treponematales bacterium | reverse complement strand
GCTCATCGTGGCGCCGCCCTCGGCGGCCCTTGGCCTCGCGTCGGGCCGCCTCAAGCGCCTCGACGCCCTCTTGGCCCCCCTCATCTACCTCTTCTACCCCCTGCCCAAAATAGCCTTCCTGCCGCTAATCATGCTCCTTTTGGGACTAGGAGACGCGTCCAAGATAGCCGTCATCGTGCTCATCGTGGCTAGCCAGGTGCTCGTGAACGCGCGCGACGCCGGCCGCTCGGTAGCCGAGGGCTACTTCGACTCCGCCAAGGCTATGGGCGCGGGAGCCATGGCTCGCGTTACGCACGTGCTTTTGCCAGCCAGCCTGCCCTCGCTCCTGTCCGCCCTGCGGGTGAGCCTGGGCACGGCCACCGCCGTGCTCTTCTTCGCCGAAACCTTCGCTACGGACGAAGGCCTGGGCTGGTATATCATGGACGCCTGGGCGCGCGTGGACTACCCCGATATGTTCGCCGCCATACTGGCGCTGTCGATCTTCGGCCTAGCCGGCTTCGCGCTCATCGACGGCGCGGAGGCCCTGCTCTGCCGCTGGCGCAAAAGCTGATTGCAGAGCAGGAAGCCATGAACCATACTTAAGGCCATGAGGCACCCATGCTGAAGGACGGCCGAATAGCCAAGGTCGAACGCCGCGCCTATACCAGCTTCTTCATATCGCTCGCCGGCATTTTACTCGTCCTCTTTACGGGCATATTCCTGGGCTTCGCGCTGCGTAACGCGGACCTGGTGCGGGAGTCCGTGCTGGCCCGCGGTCGCTCGCTCTTCAACCAGATAGTGCTGACCAGGCGCTGGGCCGCCGAATACGGCGGGGTATACGTAAAAAAGGGCGAGGGGGTCGAATCGAATCCCTGGCTGGAACATCCGGATCTGCTGGCCGCCGACGGTTCGCTCCTCACCCTGCGGAATCCGGCCCTCATTACTCGAGAAATTTCCGAAATCGCGGCCCGCGAGGAAGACTACCGCTTCAAGATTACCAGCCTCAATCCGCTCAACCCCGGCAACGCGGCCGACGCCTTCGAAACCCGCGCTCTCCTGGCCTTTGATGCGGGGGCGACCGAGCTTTGGGAAACGGAGGAAGGTTCGACAGGCAGGCAGTTTAGGTACATGGGAGCCCTGCGCACGGAGGCGTCCTGCCTGGACTGCCATGCCGCGCAAGGTTACCGCGAAGGCGACATCCGCGGGGGCATATCGGTATCCTTCTCTATAGAGAGCCTTGAGGCCTCCCTGTTCAGTAACAACGTGGTCATCGTTATCCTTGCCCTGCTCATAGCCGCCGCGACGCTCGGCGCGGTTTTCAGCTTCGTGTTAAAATTGCGACGCGAACTGGACCTGGTGCGCGCCGAACTAGAGGAAGCTGCCATACACGACGGGCTTACCGGGCTCTTCAACCGGCGCTTCATCATGGAGCGGCTTGAAGAGGAGGCGGCCAAGAGCAGGCGGAGCGGCCAACCCTTATCCTGCGCCATTATCGACGCCGACGATTTTAAGGCCGTGAACGATGTACACGGCCACCTAACGGGTGACAAAGCATTAATCGCTATAGCCGAAGGCATAAAGGCGAGTATACGGTCCTATGATGTATGCGGGCGCTATGGCGGCGAGGAATTCATCGTGGTTTTCCCCGTCACCGCGGCGGAGGAAGCCCGTTTATCCTGCGAACGCATATGCAGGAATATCGCCGAAGCCCGGCGTAGCGAGGGGCTAGAAAAGCTGAGGCTCTCGGTGAGTATTGGGGTAGCCGCGCTGGACAGAGCGGCTGATCAAAACGGCATCGACCTTATGCTCCACCAGGCCGACCGAGCCCTCTATCGCGCCAAGTCGGCCGGCAAGAACCAATGCCTAGCCTATGAGTCGCCAAACGGTCATTCCTGACGTTTTTTATAACAAAAATAGATGAATACTCATACATTTTGACAAATTTCGCCTTTTTGCCCGATACAAGAAGCCGCTAACGCGCTAGACTGAACGACGCAAGGGGGCTCTATGACGAGCATAGCGTTAACGGGCGGTTTCCCCGCCTTGAGGATAGGCGAGCTGATAGCGAGCCTACCCATCGTGCAGGGCGGCATGGGCGTGGGCATATCCCTGTCCAGGCTCGCATCGGCCGTAGCCAACGAAGGCGGCATAGGCGTTATTTCGGCCGCCATGATAGGGGCGGCGGAACCTGATATCGCCGCAAATCCCATCGAAGCCAATATACGCGCGCTACGCCGAGAAATACGCGCGGCCAAGGAAAAGATCAAGGACGGCCTTTTAGGCGTGAATGTCATGATGGCGCTGTCGAACGTGGCGGACCTGGTCAGGACCGCCATAGAGGAGCGCGTGGACATAGTGTTCGCGGGAGCCGGCCTGCCTATGGATCTGCCCAAGTACCTGGTGGATGGCGCCAAGACCAAGCTCGTGCCCATCGTATCGTCCGCGCGGGCGGCCACCCTCATCATAAAGCGCTGGCTGTCCGCCTTTAACTACCTGCCCGACGCCATAGTCGTGGAAGGCCCCAAGGCAGGCGGCCATTTGGGCTTTAAGCGCGAGCAAATAGAGGCTCCCGAACATAGGCTGCAGGCGCTCATACCCGAGGTGCTGGACGCCGTAAGCCCCTTCGAGCTGAGCTCGGGGAGGAAAATACCGGTCATAGCGGGCGGCGGCATTTACTCGGGCGAGGACATAGCGGAATTCATGGCGATGGGAGCGTCCGGCGTGCAGATGGGCACGCGCTTCGTGGCCACCGACGAATGCGACGCCGACCAGGCGTTCAAAGAAGCCTACGTGAACGCCACCGAAGAGGACATAACGATAATCCAGAGCCCGGTAGGCCTGCCCGGCCGCGCCATACGCGACGGCTTTTTACGGGAAGTCGAGGCAGGCAAGCGCCACCCTATTTCCTGCCCCTACCATTGCCTCGTGACTTGCGACCCGGAGAAGAGCCCCTACTGCATAGCGCTTGCCCTGGTGCAGGCCATGAAAGGCAGGCTCAAAAACGGCTTCGCGTTTTGCGGTTCCAACGCATGGAAGGTGGACGCCATCGTACCGGTAAAGGAACTCATACGCTCGCTCCGCGAGGGCTATGAGAAGGCGGTAGCCAAGCTGCGCCCCGCGTAAAGGGCCGCCTCACTCGCGCGCATAAAGCACGGCGGCCCGCATTCGCGGGCCGCCGTTCCTTTTACGGGGAGCTCTGACTCGATCCCAAACCTAGTTCCCCGATGCTTATGGATGGAGCCGCGGGGACGCTAGCCCTAGGGGCATCGCGGTTCATCCTAGGCAGGGAATGAGGCCTTCAGCTCCAAGACATAAGCTTCGGGGAACTTATCATTCCAAGCCGCTTATAGGCGTTCCCCGGGGATACTCCACGCTGAAGGACAGGGGCAGGGTCTGCTCCCTGCCGGCGCCCAGCTTAAGGCTCCATTCAAAGGTTTCGCCGTCGGTCTTGCGCAGGGTATCGTTATCCTTGGCGTAGGCGGGCGCTATGGCCTTGACGACGATCTGCTCATTGAGCGATATGGGCAGCTGATCGGATACGAGGAGGGTTATTTCCCTCTTTTTATCGTTCTTCACCCTGATTTCATACTCCCAGGTGGTTTTGGATTTCTTGGTGAGCAGGCCCGTGCTTTCGTCGAATTTCCGTATGAGCTTGCGCTCAACCTTTACACCCTCGTCCACGCCGAGATCGGTGTCGAAGAGCCCGCCCGAGGGCACGGAGGCCATGGCGCCGTCAGCTATGTAGCTGCCGTCCACGTATATATGGCTAGGCCCGGGCAGGAAGGGAAAGTCAGAGCTGTTGGTAACCTCGGCGCGGAAGTAGGCGAAGGCCGACAGCTTGGGCACAGCGGCCCAGGAGTAACGTACCGGCAGGTCGAGGAGGGCCACGGTTACGGTGCGGTCCTTATTGTCCGCGTTTATCGTCGTGGCTCCGGCTATGGCGAAGAGCACGGCGGTAGCGCCCGTGGACGCCTGGGCGGCGGCGAATTCCATCATAGGCGCGGGCGCTTCCTCGGCTTCCATCTCGCCCCACATGGAGTCGGCGGCGGACATAGGCGCCTCCATGGCTGAGCCTCTCACGCCGGCCGCTTCTTTACTCTGGACCGCCGGCCTATAGACGTCTACGTACCAGGGATAGAGCGTGGGCAGGCTGCCGCCGGCCTGGGGCCGCGCGGTGGACAATTGGATTGCCGCATTTTCCCAGGCTTCGCCGGTGTTCTGCCGCACCAGCGCCCGGTAATGCACGGACAGCTTGGCGTTCTCCGAATCGGCGCGCAGCACGTAGTCGGGCCGCCAGGATGGCCCCGACACGAGGTAGGACAGCTCAACGCGCGCCTTGGTAGCCGCGGACGCCTCCACGACCAGCTCGGCTTCGAGCACCGATAGCCGCGCGCCTGTGCCTAAGCCCCGTATCTCACGGTTTACCCGGTCCAGCTCCAGCTGCACGGCTTTGGCCTCGGCGCGCGACGCGCGCAGAGACTCATTGACCGCGGCGTTGCGGGCGCGATGGAAGTCGAGCATCTTGGCCCAGGCGGCCGTATCGAAGGGCAGGGTCTCCGAGTCGCCGGCGTTGGAGGTGAGGCGCTTGACCATTTCCGCGAGGAAAAGCCGTTCGGCGTCGGCCTCGCGTATCCGGTCGTTTATGACGGCTAGCTTGTCTTCGTACTGGCGCTTCTCGTCCTCGAGCGCCTTGAGCTCCGCCGACACGTCGCGGGGATAGCTGCCTGGACACGACCCGCACGTCCCGGAGGCTGAAGGCGCCCGTGCCGCTCACCTGTATGCTTGCCTGGTCGGTGGCCGCGGGCAGGCCGGTGAATACCAGGGTGCTTTCGCCCTTGGGCAGGCTCGCCTCGGCGCTCCGCGTCACTAAAGCGCGGTCCGCGTATACGGTAACCCGCACGACGCGGGAAGCGAGCTGCACGGGCTCTTGGGCGTAGAGCCCATGGAACGCGAAAACGGCTATAAAGGATAAGGCCAGGATTCTTCGTTTGCGCATCGTCATACCTCCGGGGGCGGGGACTTCCGCCCTACCCCTGATGAGTATAGCGCAGAACGCCGCGGCGCGCCCGCTGACGCTAACGAAAGGCTTAGCGCTCGGAAGCTATAGGCGCGGGGTCTATGAGCGCGACGGGGTCGCCCCGCCCCCGGAACCGCATAACGTTAACCATAAAAATATTGAGTTTGTTCACGATATTGGGCGGCAACTGGTTGCCGTCCACCTCCACCGACATGGCGGGGTAATTCCGCGCGCGGGCCCAGGGGGCGTACACGCCTTCGATAACGCGGCCTATGAGGCAGGCGAAGGGGCTTATATTGACGATGCCCGAATAGCCGTCCTGCATGGCCACGCTCGCGGCGCCCGAGCTTACCACGATCTCGGAATTGAGCTCGTGGCTGACGAAGTGCTCTTCCGCGTTAGCCATGATGTGGCCCATGTCATGAGGGCTTTCGGGTATGAGACCGGTAGGCCCGAGCGCGGCAAGCACGCGGCGCTCCACGCGGCGCTTCCACCAGGACTCCAGGCGTAGCCTGCCTAGGGCGCGGGCGGCCTCCCCGAACCAGCGGCCGGGCCGCGCCTCCAGGCGGCGGCGTTTATTGAGGTCGAAGCCCCGGACGAAATCCAGGTAATGTATCCACTCGCCTATCCCCGACACCTTGACCACTATGCCTCGGGCGCTCAGCAGGTCGATAAGCTCGCCCACGGCGAAATCGTCGCGGCGCACGTATATCTCGCCCACGACGAGGACGCGGGGGCAGTCGGCAAGCCTGCGCTTCAAGGGTATACGCTTAACGTCGGCCGCTATGCGCTTAAGCTCGGCCCACAGCGCGTCGGGCCTCTTTTCTATGGCCTCGGTCATCGCCCGCCAGGAGCGGTCATAGGCGGCTATGGCCGATTCGGGGTCCCGGGCCACGGCCTTGAGCGAGGTCTGTATGTCCTTCAGGTAATCCGACACGACCAGCCCCTTCCACATATCGCGGGCGAAGCGGGGGCCAAGCTCGGTGTACGAGTTGTCGGCGGACAAGGTAAAGAGCACCACGTTCTCCAGGCGCAGGTCGCGGAAGAGATTCTCGAAGAACACGTAGTATTGGCCGGTACGGCAAGGCCCCGTGGTTATAGGCACGAAGAGCAGGTACAGCTCATCCTTGCGGTAAGCGTCGGAATTGAAGAATTGGAGGGCGCTGCCCAGCACGAGGTGGCTCGGCACGCATTCCTTGCCCGAGGCGTGGGCGCGCGCCAGCTGTATGGTTTTGCTCGTGGCCACGGGCAGGGCCTGGGCATTCAAGCCCACGCCGCGGAGCGTGGCGGCCATGTACTCGGTAGCCACGCTGCCCATATTGGACAAGAGGAGCTTGACTCTCCGATTGCCCCGCACGGCTATGCGCTCTCCCGTGCGTTCGTTTATGACGCTCAGGTCCTCGTCGCCCCCGCTATGGAAGCGGTAGCCGTTGTCGTAGCGCTCGGCCTGGAGTTCGCCCTTCTTGGCGCGGTAGCCCTCAATGATATCCAGAAAGGCTTCCACCCTCGTATCGATGCCCGCGTCGGCGGAATGGGAGTCAAGCTCGAGCACCAGGAAGGGCTTCTGCCCCATGAGCCACTTCAGATAGTGGAGTATGAAGGAATCCGGCGCGCAGGAAAAGTTCGATATGAAGCACACGTAGACGTTTTCTTCCCGGGCCAGGAGCGCGGCCGCCTTCATGTCCTGCTGGCCGTAATACCAATACATGTTGGGGAAAATGCCCTCGTCCTCAAAGGGCAGGATGTCGAAGGGTATGACCGCGTAGCCCCGCGTAAGGAATTTGCGGGGTATGCCCATATTAGCCTCGGGCGTGAAGGCGTTGTAGGGCCTGCCGAGCAGGGCGATGACGGGCCTACCCGCGGCCCTGGCTTCGCCGAGGGCCTCCATGCCCAAGGCGCGCGCCTTGGCGGCGTAGTCCCGCTGCTTGGCCAACGCCGCGTAGAAGGCCCGCTCTACCTCGCCTTCGTCCAGCTTTAAGAGCGCGCCGAAGTCCTGGAAGTGCTCGAGCGCCTTCTTATCGCCGAATTTAAAGCTCACCACCAGATTCAGGAAACGCTCCGGCCGGATGTCGGGAAAAGCCTTTTCTATATAGTAGGGCAGGCCCTGGGTTATCGGGCAGAAATTGGCGTGCAGCTCCGCCTCGTAGCTGGGCATATCGCGGAAGTGGGGCACGAGTACGTAATCGGCGCCGCGGTTTAGGCAGTCCTGCACCGCGCCGTGCGCTATCTCGGCGGGAAAGCAGTAGCTGCTCTCGGCGCGGGCCACGCCCTCCCGCGGCAAATCCTCCGAGAGGAAGGCCCGTATGCCCAGCTCGTGGAAAAACCAGGCGTAGAGCGGATAGAGGCTGTGCACGGAAAAGGCCCGCGGCAAGCCGACGCTAAACGGATAGCGCCGCTCGAAGCGGGAAGGATCGGGGGCGCAGGCCTCGAACATGAGGGCGTTCCGCTCTTCCACGTAGTCGCGGGAAGCCGTGCCCGCCGCCGCCTTGCGCAGGTTCGCGTACTTATTGCAGCGGCCGCCGAACATATAGGAGTGGCCGTTAAGCTTAAGCCGCTGTATAGGGCAGAGATTGTCGCAGGCTTTGCACGCGAACACGCTCTCGTACGCTATATCCCGCGATAAAAGCCCGTCGATATCGACGGGGGCTTCAGCCTGCAGGCCCTCGTCGCGCTTGCGCTTTGCCAATAGGGCCACGCCGAAGCAGCCCATGAGCTCGGGGGCAGGCGGCACGAGGATATCTTTTTCCAGCAACATGGCGAAGGCCAACGGCACGGCCTCGTTCTTGGCTACGCCCCCCTGTAAAAAGAGCTTCCCCCCTATCGTGCGGTTGCCTACCACGCGGTTGAGATAGTTGGCCACGATGGACACGACTATGCCCGCGGTAATATTCTCGCGGCTGGCGCCCTGCTGCACCGCCTTGCGTATATCGGAATTGATAAAGGCCGAGCAGTGCTCGCCGAACTTTAGGGGCGCGTCCGCCTTAAGGGCTATGGGGCCGATATCTGCGGCGCTCTGTATGGACAGGTCGCCGGCCGCCGATTCCTCGAGGAAGGAACCCGTGCCCGCCGAGCAGGCCTCGTTCATAGCGTAGTCTATGGGCACGCCGTTCTTGAGGAGCACATACTTGGCGTCCTGGCCGCCTATCTCGAATATGGTCTCAACCCCGGGGTCGAAGTGGGCCGTGCCCGCGGCGTGGGCGATTATCTCGTTGTACACGCCCCCCGTCTCCAGGAATACGCCCAGTAGCTCGCGCGATGAACCGGTCGTCGCGGCCAGGCGTATATCGATGGAAGAGAGGCCACCCGGCCCAAGCTCGGCCTCTACCTGGCTTTTTATCGAGGCGAGGCATTCCTTGAGCGCCTTTACCGGGTCGCCGTGCGTGCGGCCGTAGTGGCTGGCGGCTATTTCGTCGCTCTCCTCGTCCACCAGGCAAGCCTTGGTGGTGGTTGAGCCGCCGTCCACGCCCAGGAGGTAGCGGCCCCCCGAGCGCGGCCGGGCCTGTCCCCTTTCGAATACGCGCAGCCGGTGGCGCCAGGCCTCGAGGGGGCCAAGGGTATCGAAGCGCAGCCCGCTGGGCTTGAGCAGGCGTTCCATGGAAGGGAGCGGCGCGCCTTGGCTGGCCGCGAGCACCGCCGCGCCGTAAGCCTCGAAATGCGCCGCGGCCTGCGGCACGATAAATTCGATGGAGGGGGCTTTCTGCCGTATGAAGCGCACGATATGGCGGTTGAGCGTGACGCCGCCGGTAAGCAGGACCCTGCCCTCGTCGACCTTGGCCCGCTTTAAGAAATCCGCCACCTTGACCGCCATGACGTCGGCGAGCGAGAGCACGATATCGTCCTTCGTAGCTTCGCGCTTATTAAGCCGATGCGTGCAGTCGCTCTTCATGAATACCGAGCAGCGCGTGGACAGGGCCAGCACGCGCGCGTCGTCGGGCACCCGGTCTATATCGCTCAGGCTGAGGTCCATGCGCAAAAGCTGTTGCTTGAAAAATTCCCCGGTACCCGAGGCGCACTTGCTGCCGGAAAAGTTGTTGGCTATCCGTCCCGAGCCGTCCAGCGAGTAGACGACCAGGTCCTCGCCGCCCATGCTCACGACGGCCTTAGCGCCGGCCGCTATCCCGCCCAGGGCGGCGAGGGCGGCCTCCACGCAGAGGGGCTCAAGGGTAGCCGGCGCGTTGAAAAGGTAACGGCCTTCGTTGCCCGTAACGAGCGCGGGTACGCCCTCTGGCACCCTGCCCTCGGCTAAAAGCCTGCGCAGGGCCTCGTGAAAATCGCCCTCGTGGGGTAGCGATGCCGCCCAAAGCAGGTCCTTGCCCTCTACGAGCGCCATCTTAAGACTGGATGAGCCGATATTGATGCCCAGGGAACGCATAGAAGAGCCCCTTACGAAAACCATGCGGCGGATGGGCCGCCGCCCTTCGCTGGGCGGTTAGGCGCCGGGCGACCTGGCTAGCGGTCTGCCCGGGAAGCTACCCGGAGACCTGGCTAGCGGCCTGCCCGCCGGGCATGATATACCCCGGCAGGGCGGATTTCAATGGTAGGAAAAGCGCGACCAGACTATTTCATCGATTATTCACTAAGCGTCCGGTTTTTGATACGATGGCCCGGCGCGCCAAGCCTTGGCGCGGCCTTAAGAACCGCTTCAAGGAGCCAGCATGATCAAGAGCAGAGCGCTCACAGCGCTGTTTTTAGTATTCGCGGGACTGAGCGCCTTCGCCCAGGCCGGCGACGCCGCGGCGCTTAAGGCCGCCTCGCTCACGTCCAGGCTGCCCGACGGCCTCTACGCCGTGCTAGACACGCCTCGAGGCGTCATCATACTCGAGCTATACTACAAGAAAGCGCCCCTCGCCGTGGCCAGCTTCGTGGGCCTGGCCGAGGGCAGTTTCCAGAAAAGCGGCAAGCCCTATTTTGACGGCCTAAGCTTTCACCGCGTGGAGCCCAATTTCGTCATACAGGGAGGCGACCCCTTAGGGAACGGCACGGGCGGCCCCGGCTATCAATTCCCCAACGAGATAGACCCTTCGCTGAGCTTCAACGCCGCGGGCTTGCTGGCCATGGCCAACGCGGGACCGGATACCAACGGGAGCCAGTTCTTCATTACTTTAAGCGCGGTCCCCCAGCTCAACGGCGGCTATACCATATTCGGCCGCGTGGCCAGCGGCATGGACTCGGTGCGCATCATACGCAAGGGAGACCTCATGGCCAGCGTGCGCATAGTGCGCCGCGGGAGCGCCGCGTCGGCCTTCTCCATGAACAAGGCGGCCTTCGACGCGGCGATCAAGGCGAGGCTGGACAAGGCGAAACAGGAAGCACGCGCAGCCGTGGATGCTCAATTAGCGCGCGTAAAGGCCCGGCTCGGCGCGCTGAGCGCGAACGCGGACGGTAGCCTGTATAAGGTCTTGAAGCCGGGCAACGGCGTAAAGCCGGCGAAAGGCAACACGGTATCGCTGCTCTACACGCTCTCCAACGCCGATGGCGTCATTCTCGACTCCACCGCGAGTCGCAACAACGCGCCCTTCAGCTTCGCCTTGGGACAGGGCCGCGTCGTGCCGGGCTTCGACGCGGGGGTAGCGGCCATGAGCTACGGCGAAAAGCGCGTAATCGTGCTGCCGCCCGAGCTGGCGTACGGTAGCGCGGGCGCGGGCAACGTGATTCCGCCCAACGCGGTGCTCGTGTTCGAGCTGGAGCTTTTAGCCCCTTAAGTCGGCCCTTGGCGGTCCTTGGCATCGGGGATTACACTCCCCTTAGTTTCCCGAACTTAGTTCCCCGAAGCTTATGGTTGCCCTTGCGGGGACGCCAGCCGTAGCGTTCTAGCGCGGCGACGCGCGCTAGCGCTTGCGTCACCGGTAGCCAAGACCTAAGCTTCGGGGAACTAATAACGCTGCTAAGCTTGGAGGCCCGCATGAAAAAGACCGCGCGCGCGTTGCTGATCGCCCTCGTGGCCCTAGTCGCCCTGCCCGCGCTCTTCGTAGGCGGCTCCATAGCCTATTTCAGGCTTAGCCGGTCTGCCGACTTTAAAAGCCAGCTTGAACGCCTTGGCGAGCTTGGCGCCCTGCCGCCCGGGGGGCAGGCCATGGCGCTGCGGGCGGGCAGCCCGGAAGCCTTCATCTTTACGCAGGCGGGCGCCTCCGACAGGCCCCTAAACGAACTTAGGCTCGTGGCCACGCACAACAGCTACCACCGGCAGCCCGACGCCCTGCGCTCCTTCTTCCTGGGCTTAGGCGCCCCGGGAGAGCCGGAGAAACTGGCCTACAGCCACCGCACGCTCTGGGAGCAGCTGGAATCGGGCGTGCGGAGCTTTGAGCTCGACATACGCCTGCGCGGCGAGCGCTTCGAGATATGCCACGTGCCGCTGGTGGACGACCGCACGGCAAGCCCCGGACTGGCCGGCGCCTTCGAGGAGCTTGCCCTCTGGTCGGCGCGCTCTCCGGGACACCTGCCGCTCTTCGTGCTGCTTGAGCTCAAAGACGATTGGGAAGTGCTCGATCCTAAGCTTAAGCCCTTTGACCGGGTATCGCTGGCAAGGCTCGACGCACTGGCGCGCGAGGCTTTGGGCCCGCTCCTCTACACGCCCGACGAGCTGAGGGGAGCGTACGCCTCGCCCATGGAAGCCATACGGGAGCGGGGCTGGCCGGCGCTCGGTACAGCGCTCGGCCGCGTCTTCGTCATTATCCACGAGAACGAGCGCTATCGCGACGAGTACCTGGCGGCCTTCGGCCCCGCGCTGAAAGGCGCCGCGCTGTTCAGCTGCGCCCCTAATGGCGGCGCGCCGGGCAAAACGGGCGCGGCCGACGACGATGGGCTCTTCGCGATTTTGAACGAGCCCGGAGACCAGCGCATAGCCCAAGCGCTAGCCGCCGGCCTCATGGCGCGAAC
>JBGSKZ010000402.1:0-6655 GCA_041741035.1 Treponematales bacterium | reverse complement strand
TCGCAGCTTTCGCGATTGCCGTCCCGCAGGGCCCTCCAGAGCGCGTGCACGGCGGCGGAGTCCTGGCTCAGGCGTTCCAGGGCCTGCGCGGAGCCGCCGCCGGGTGACAGCGCGTCGCTGAAGAGGCAATCATAGAGCAGGCTCTCGTTCTCTTTGCGTTCTCCCACGCGGGTAAGCAGCCCGAGCGAGGGCTTGATCCTCGTATCGCCATAGAGCTTTTCCAGGTAGGCGGCGAAGTTCCGGTCTATATAATCGCTGCCGGCTTTGCCTATGGCTTTCGAGAGGGTGGCCGCCGCGAGCGGGCGCAAGGCGCGGTTCTCGGCCAGGGGATCCAAAAAGCCGCAACTGACGAGGAGGCCGCGCAGCATGCGCGCGCCTTCGGGCTGTAGGCCTATGCGCTCAAAGAAAAGGGCCAGGTCCGCGGCGTCGAGTATAGCCTCGGCTATCAATACGCCATACAGGTACAGCGCCCCTTCCTTGGGCAGCAGCTGCAGGAGCTCGTAGGCGTTCTCCTCGTGCCGGTCTATGGCCTTGCGCTTGCCGCAGAGCGCAAGGCAGCGCTGATGCAGCCGCTCCCGGGCCGGGCCTACGCTATGGCCGAGCGCCTGCGCCATGGCGGCATCCAAGCCCTCCATCGAAGGCGCGTGCACGTCGAGCGCGAGGGTGCCTGGAATTTTCCAGCTTTCCGGCACGCTGCCGGGACTGAGCACGATATAGCGTTCGCCGCCGCGGTTTTGGCTTAAGCGCTCGCCTATGAGCGCTTGCGCTTCAGGGCTGAACCGGTCGGGGCTATCGCATACCAGTATGGCCCCTACGCCCCCGAGCCGGTCGAGTATGTTCTGTATGTAAAGCGAGCAGCCCCGTTCCAGGGCGGGGTCGTTATAGTCGGCGAAGGGGCTGGCGCGCAGCAGGGCGAAGGCCGCGGCGGTGTCGAGCGCGCTGTCCGGGCGCTCGTCGGCAAGGGATTCCAGCAGTTTCGGGCTCAGCGCCTCTATGAAGGGGTCGAAGGCGCGCGAGTGCGCATAATTGGCCCGGAGCCTAAGTACCGTAGCGCCGGCCTGTGCCTCCTGTAGCGCGTCGGCGAATACGTCCAGCGAGCGGGTAGGCCTATAGCGCTCAAGGATGCTTAGGCGCAGGGTTCCGCGGGACATGCTTTCCAGGAAACGCCAGGCCGGGTCGGGGGAGCTGTCCTTATTGAGCAGGGCGCACGCGCCGGCGTCCTCAAAGCTGCTCTGATGATACGGGTATATCCAGCCGATTTCCTGCGAGGCGTCCGGGAAGGGAAAGTACGCCTCCAGCGCAGTCCTGGCCTCGGGGCTAAAGACTATGCCGAAGCCGGCGTCGACCTTGAGTCGGATGAGCGAACAGCAGCTCAGGGCTTCTTCCTGGTCAGAGCTGCTGTGCACGACCGCCAGGGCGCCATGGAGGGCCTGGCTGGCCTCGTCGAGCGTCCGTTCCACGCGGGCAAGCGCCTCGGCGGCTAGAAAGAGGCTGAAAGGCCCGGAGTCCATGAAGCTGGCAATGAGAGGATTGTCCCGCTGGCCGCAAATAGCGCCGAAATCGCCGCATATGCGCCTTAATGACGCGATTAGGCTAAGCGCAAAGTCCGGGCGAACGCGCTCCAACTGTGCATAATAGTCTATATGTATGCTGCAATAGATCATCGGGCCATCCTCTTATCATTTACTGCTAAGCCATTATAGGGTATGCACTAGGCTCTTGGAAGGACCCGCGGCGCGCTTTATTGCCCCGGGCCGGGGCTTTTTACTTGACGATATTTTTTTTGCCGTGCTACAATTGCGCATATAGGGGAAGGCGCGTCCTCCCGATTCACCGCGATGCGATCGCTACTTCAAGGGATGCCCATGACCATCAGCTCCATCAGCCAGCTTGTCGAGTCGCCCCTGTTCGCGAAGCTGCTGGCGCTCACGTTTATCGCCGTTTTATTCCTGTACCTGCGCCGCAAGGACACGGAAGGCCATTCGGCGGCTTTCCTCGCGAGCGTTAGCTTTTTAGCCATCCGGGACCTGCTCTATGCCCTCTATCCCATGGCTGATATCTTCTATATATCGGATATCATTTATTTCTGTTTCGTGCT
The DNA here is from genome assembly GCA_041741035.1 of Treponematales bacterium. GTDB lineage: Bacteria > Spirochaetota > Spirochaetia > Treponematales > UBA12059 > UBA5200. The sequence goes on along the minus strand of JBGSKZ010000402.1, from coordinate 4,557 downwards.
CTACATTTTCATGGCGCCGTGCAAGGTGGCACGGCCGGCCATGTTCCCGGCCATACTGCTCAATATCGCCGTAGCCCTCTTCTATACCCTGCATAAGGTCATGAATATAGCGCCTGGCTTGCCGTTCTGGCCCTTCCTTACCCTGCCCGTGCTCGACGGGCTGCTCATAGGCGTGTTCGCCTTCATACGCCGCAAGGTGCGCAAGGAATCGGTGGCCAGGCAGATAGTCGGCCGCATATGGCCCCTGAGCGTGCCCGTGCTGCTCGCCTACGCCCTGGCCGGCCTCTTCCTGGGCTACGAAAACGACCTCTTCCAGCGCGTCATCGCGCCCCTGTCTTACGGCTGGTATATAGCCGGCGCCCTTGCGGCGTTAAGCATCCACGACAGCCAGATCCTGTCGGCCGTAAACTACTACGAAGGCTCCATAGATTCGCTCTATAACCTCTTCTTGAATACCGGTACCGCCTTTAAGCGCGATTTCTCCACCGAGGAAGTGCTGAAGAGCCTCAATGACGCCATGGTGGCGGAGACCGGCGCCGACGGCGGGGTTATCTTCCTGGTCGACGAGTTCGACGACCTGATAGTGTGCAAGACCTACGGCGGCTCCTATCCGCCGCCGGTTATCCTGCCTGAGAGCCTGCCGCGCAAGGTTAACCGCGTCGAGTCCTTCATGAAGCACATCCAGTTCAGGCTGGGCGAGGGCGTGTTCGGCGACGTGGCCAAAACGGGCAAGAATATCTACATACCCGACGTTAGCCAGGATCCCCGTATCGTAGTGAACGGCGAGGAAGATTACCTGCGCCTGTCCTCGTTCATAGCCGTGCCGCTCATGGTGGAGGACAAGATCATCGGCGTGGCCTCGGTGGTGCGCAAAGACCGCGGGCGGCCTTTCAGCGAGGAAGAATTCGACCGGTGCAAGCTGCTCGCCAACTTCGGCACCCTCGCCGTCAGCAATTACTTCACCTTTATCAAAGCCAACGAGCAGAGCGGCCTCGAGCAATCCGCCGATATCGCGGCGGACATCCAGCGCAGCATCATACCCAAGAAGATACCGCAATACCCGGGGCTCGGCCTCGGCGCCTTCAGCCTGCCCGCCCGCGGCGTGTCGGGCGACTATTTCGACATTATTCAAACCCGGTCCGAGCGCGTCGTATGCGTCATAGGCGACGTCGCGGGCAAGGGCGTATCCGCCGCCCTGATCATGGTCATGATCAGGGCTATCCTCCATCTGATTACCAATACCAACAAAGACATAGCCACCGTGCTCAACTGGGTGAACAAGGGCATAACCGGCAAGATCGACCTCGACCACTACGCCACCTTGAGCATAGTGGCGGTCAATACCATAACCGGCGAGGTGGAATACGCCAACGCGTCTCACCAGGCCCTGCTCCTGTATAGGCGAGCCAGCGATAACCTCGAGACCCTGGATATAAAGAGCGTCCCCATAGGCGTCGAGCGCAGTACGGAATACGCGCGTAAGGCCTTAAGGCTCTCCGATGGGGATATACTCGTCATGTATACTGACGGTATAGTCGAGGCGATGAACGAACAAGGCAAGCAATATGGCCGAAAAGGGCTTTCGCAGGTGGTAATAAAGAATCGTGACCTTGCGCCTAAGGATATTGTGGCTAAGATTAAGAGCGACCTGTCCGCCTTTGTCGGCGAGGTCCGCCAGCACGACGACCAGACGGTGCTCGTGCTCAAAATGAAGATATAGCGGAAGGAGCGCAGGCATGGAGCTCAAGATCCGGAAAAGCGGAGACAACTATATAATCGACGTAAACGGGGAAATGGACTTGTATAACTCATACAAGCTCAAGGAACTTGTCATGAAGATGCTCGAAAAAAAGGTGGAGCATTTCATCATCAACCTGGAAAACGTGGATTATATCGATTCGAGCGGCATAGGCGCTCTCATTTACATCTGCTCGACCATCAAGAAGATGAATTTTAAGCTCATCATCACGAATATACATGGCTCCGTTAAGAAGGTTATCGAGCTTACCAAGCTCATGGGTTACTTCCCGATAACGAATAGCATCGAGGAAGCTATCCAGCAGATGGACGAGTAAGGAAGGAATCGCATGGCCGAAAAAACATACTTAAGCGATATTCATGAGATCAGGGTAGACGAGAATAATCCCCTGTTCGATAAGACCGGGCTTCTGTATAAGGAATTCCCCTCGGATTATCGCCAAATTCGCTATTTTACACTGCTCATCGTGCAATCGGCCCCCCTTGAGATCAAGGAGATCAACCTTCTTGAGCAGCAGATAAGCGAAGTGATCAAGAACGCGGTCAAGCATGGTAACCAGTGCAAGCCGGAGAAGAAGGTGCGCGTATGGTACTCCTTCGATTCCACCCATGCGCATCTTATCGTCCAGGATGAGGGCGACGGCTTTAAGGACCTGGAAAAGTGGAACGACTTCAACCGCAAGCGCCTCGAGATACTCTCTGAGCAGGATTTCGAGAAACTGGCCGACTTCGTATCGTTCCGTACCCTTAAGAGCGACGACAACGACGGCGGCAACGCGCTGTTCGCGGCGCTCGAGTACTGGAACGGCGGCTTCGTGTTTAACAATAAGCGCAACGCCGTGGCCATGCTTAAGAAGTTCCCGCAGAAAAAGCACGCTATAGGCTGATATCCCACCGCGCGCTCCCTGAGGCTCGGGCCTTCGCGGCTCGCTAGGGCCTCAGGATGCGCACGCCCTCTATGGAATCGGCATCCTCGTCGGTGAACGGCCGCCCGTAAAGATACTCGAACAGAAAACGAAAGTCCTCAGGCTCCATAAGGGTGAACTCTATGCCGAAGCAGCCCTCGGCCCCGCCCGCGAAATGCCTCCGTATGGTGCCTGAGGCCTCCACGCTGCGCCGGCGGGCCTGTATGCGCACGCTTACGGGCAAATTCTCCTTAAGCGCGCTGATGAGGCGCTGATCCCTGCAGGCGAAGAGCAGGCCGCCGGCCGATACGTCCAGCACCTCGGTCTTGTACTGGTCGTCTAGGGTAGGCGCGTCCTTAAAGTAGCCGTGCAGTTTGAGCGACCAGGAGAGGGCTCGCGCGAAGGCCGTAAAGGTTTCCACGATGCGCAGGTCGAAGGGCGGCATGCCCGCCTGCTTGTTTACCAGGCTCACGTAGCCTATGGCGTAATCCTGGAAGAGTATGGGCACGAGCAGCTCGGACAGTATACCGAGGTTGCGCCTCGAGCGCTCCACGCGCACGACCTCGTCGAGGGCGTAATCCTTTTCTATGCCGTTTTCCATGAAATAATCCATGAAATCGTCTTTGGTCAGTATGGTGCGGTCGGAGAAAGGGTCGGTCAGGGGCAGGCCCGACATGGCGTTCGGCAGGTAGAACGCCCTGCCGGTAGCGGCGGCCAGCAACTCTATGGGGCCTTCGGGCTTCTTGTTCTTATACATGACCACGCCGCGCTCATTGGCGAGGCTCGACGCCTTCTGCTCGAATTCCGCCATCATGCTGCGTAGGTCGGCCGGGTCGAAGCCGGGCGCGAGGTAGTCGTCGCCGGGGGCGCGGTAGGCCTGGCTCTGGGGAAAGTCCAGGTCATAGCGTTCTCCCGAAAAGGAGAAGGATACGGCCAGGTCCCCCGGCGGCGCCAGGCGGGCATAACGGCGGGAGAGGTTCTTATACAGGGCTTCCGGCATGGATACGAGCACGGTCTTATCTCCGGGCTCCAGTACGCGCGCCTTGAAGGCTATGGTCTGCCCGCGGACATTATAGCGGAAATCCAGGGTTTTCCCCTTATGGAGCAGGGCCAGGGGGGCCGTGTGGCTTATGGTCAGGTTCGCCCTGTCCAGCTTGCTTATCAGCACGTTCCACTCGCCGCCGCCCGCCACCATGATGAGGGGCGCTCGCTCGCGCATAGCGGTATTGAGGAGGAATTCCCGTTCGATGCTCTTAACTAGTATGGCCATATGCTTAACACCTTGCCTTTAGTATCGCGCGCTTAAGGATAGAGCGCCAGTGGCGGCTCCCAGCCCTCAAGCGCCTGCCGCGGAGAGGAGAGCGCGTCCTTGTCCAATTCGAAATGCTCGATGAGCCAGCCGCCCTCCGCGTCATCATAGAGCATAGCCTGGCCCAGGGCGGATAGCTCGCCGCCAAGCAGCCTGAAACGCAGGGCGAGTCCGCCTTCCGACGCGCTCGGCATGCCCAGGCGCAGCTCCTGTACGGGTTTTGCCTTGGAGTACGCGTCGGCGAACACGAGCGAGCTTATGCGCCAGCTTGAGCCGGAAAAGGCTTTCGGGTCGAGCTCCCGCGTCGCTATGCCTTCGCGGAGCAGCGCCAGGGGGGCCAGGCGGCCGTCCTTAGCGCTTGAGGCCAGGGGGCCGATAAGGAAATCAGCCGCCGGTATGGGCGGGCCGTCCCCGAGCGCTAAAAAACGGTCGTGACCCGCGAGGCTCGGGGCCGCTTGTACGGCCGGGGGCTTCGGAGCCTTATCCGTCGCTGCTTGCAGCGCAAGAGGGCCGGTCCCAGCTTCCTGCTCGCGCTCATCGACGGATACGCTGGAAGAGCTGGATTCGCCGGGAGCGCCGGGCTTG
>JBGSKZ010000401.1:0-8837 GCA_041741035.1 Treponematales bacterium | reverse complement strand
GGGACCTCGCCCGGGTCCAAAGCCGCCGATGGCCAGGGCGCGTACCCCGCTAAGCTCCCGACGGGCGCGGCAGGAGAGCCCTCCTCTGTCCGCGTAGGCTCCAAGGGCCTGCGTTCCGAGCGCGTCCCCCTGACAAAAATGCGCTCCATTATCGCGAGCCGCTTAAGCCAGAGCTACGCGGGCTCTCCCCACTACTTCGTGCGGGTGGCCATAGACATGGAGAAGCTCCTTGAGCTGCGCTCGTCCGTCAACGCGGGCAGGGACAAAGCCCTCTCGCTCAACGCCTTTATCATGAAGCTCGTGGCGGCCGCCCTGGAGCGCCACCCCGTCATAAACGCCAGCTGGGAAGGCGACGCCATACGCTATCTGCCGAGCGCCGACTTAGGCCTCGCCGTGGCGCTTGAAGGCGGACTCATCACCCCCGTCGTGCGCTCCTGCGAGGCGCGCGGCATCGCGGACATAGACGGCGAGCTGAGCGGGCTCGTGGCCAAGGCCCGCGCCGGGACGCTCAAGCCCGAAGAATACGGCGGCGCTAGCTTTACCATAAGCAATCTGGGCTCCTTCGGCGTGGAGGAATTCACGGCCATAATAAATCCGCCGGGATCCGCCATACTGGCCCTGGGGGCCGTGGCTAAGGAGGCCGTGGTACGGGGCGACGATATCGTGGCGCGGCGCGTCATGCGGGCCACCCTGTCCTCGGACCATCGCGTAATCGACGGGGCGCAGGCGGCGGCCTTCATGGCCGAGCTCAAGGCCCTCTTCGAGGAGCCCGCCAGGGCTCTCATGTAAGAAAGGAAACGCAGCATGGATTACGATTTCGACCTTGCCGTCGTAGGCGCCGGCCCCGGCGGTTACGTGGCGGCCATACGGGCCGCTCAACTCGGGCTCAAGGCCTGCGTCATAGAGAAGGACAAGCCCGGCGGCGTTTGCCTCAACCTCGGCTGCATACCCAGCAAGGCCCTCATCCACCAGGCCGACGCCCTGCATGTCGTGCCGGCCCTGGAGGCTTTAGGCGCGGCCGTGGACTTAAGCGGCGTGGATTACGGCAAGGCCTTCAAGAAAAGCAGGCTCGCCGCCGACCGGCTTTCCAAGGGCGTACAATTCCTCTTAAAGAAGAACGGCATAGAGTATAAAAAGGGAAGGGCTAAGCTTAAGGGAGCCTCGGAGCTGGCGCTGGACGACGGCACTACCCTGCGCGCCAGGGCCATAATACTGGCTACCGGCTCGCGCCCGCGCGAACTCCCGGGCCTCGCCTTCGACGAGGAGCGCGTGCTCTCGAGCTCGGGTGCCCTCATGCTCGAGAAGCTGCCAAAGCGCGTAGCCATACTAGGCGCGGGCGCCATAGGCATGGAGCTCGGCTATGTATGGAACGCCTTCGGCGCCGAAGTAACGGTGATAGAGGCGCTCGAGCGGATCTTGCCGCTGGAGGACGCGGAAGCCGCCGCCCTGGCGCGCAAGGTTTTCGAGTCCCGCGGCGTTCGTTTCCATACCGGCGCCTTCGCCACCGGCATCGAGAAGGCGGACGGAGGCCTGCGCCTCCTCCTTAAGCCGGCCTCCCCCGCCGGCTCTTCCAAGGCTCCGACCGATAAGCCCGCCCCCGCCGCGGGAGGTCCAGGCCAGGCAGGTCGAGCGCCGGCCGAAACGCCCGCTTTCGTGGAGGCGGACGCCGTCCTCGTTGCCGTGGGCAGGCTGCCCAACAGCGCGGGGCTAGGCCTCGAGGAGCTGGGCATACGCACGGACAAGGGCTTTATAGAGGTAGGCGACTACTACGAGACTTCGGCGGCCGGCGTATACGCCATAGGAGACCTCGTGGCCACGCCGCTCCTAGCCCACGTGGCAAGCAAGGAAGGCGAGATAGCCGCCGAGCGCATAGCCCAGCTCATAAAAGGCAGTCCCGCTCCAGCGGAACGCCGGGTGGATACCAGTACGGTGCCCTCGGCCGTGTATTGCGACCCCGAAATCGCCAGCTTCGGGCTCCAGGAAGAGAAGGCCAAAGCCGCGGGGCGCGCCTACTCGTCGTTCAGCTTCCCGTACCGCGGCATAGGCAAGGCGGTAGCCACCGAAAAGCCGGAAGGCTTCGTGAAAGTGCTGGCGGACGGCGCTACGGGGGAAATACTAGGCGCTACGGCCATAGGCGAGCGCGCCACCGATATAATCCACGAGCTTTTGCTCGCGCGAAGCTCCGAGCTCGGCGTAGAGGACGTAGCCGATATGATGCACGCCCACCCCACTATAGCCGAAGGAGTCATGGAGGCGGCGCGGGGTATTTTAGGCAGAGCCGTCCACGTATAAGCGCGGGTAAAGCCCCGGGGCAACAGCCTTAGCCCGCGGGGTTCAGCACCCAGAGCAGTTCACAGGCTTCGAGCCTGAGCGCCTCGTCGGGCAGCACCAGGCGTCCGCTCAGGAGCTCGAGGCCCTGGCGCCCGGCCAGGAGCGAGGAACAGCGGCGCCCGTCCAGGGTAAGCGGGCTTTCGGAAAAGTTGGCGAGCACCGTCAGGAGCTGGCCGGCGCCCTGCTTATGGAAAGCCAGGATGGACTTGTGGCCGCCGTCCAGCACCGTAAGCGGGTGTACGCCGAATATAGCGTGCTCCCTTCGCAGGCGCGCCATGGCACGGAGGCCCGCGTATATGCGTCCCGCTACGGAGCTCGGGTCATTCCTCTCGGCAAAAAGCTTGCCGTCCCAGAGCGGCCTGTGCACCCAGCGGCTGTCCGCCGCCTGGGCGGGGTCGGCCTCGTATTCATAGCGGTTAAGCGCGCCCAGCTCGTCGCCCAAATAAATGAGCGGCAGGCCTCCCGCGGAGAAGGCGAGTCCGTACAGCAGGAGCACGCGCCTTATGGCGCTGTCCAGATCGCTTCCCAGGCCCTCCTCGAGGGCGCGTTCCACCCCCGCGAGTGAGGCCGTGGTGCCGCATATGCGTCGGTCTCCCGTGGCGGGATTATACTGAAAGCTCACGCCCCTGCTAAAGCTGCCGGGAAAGCGCCCCAGGAAAAACTCATTGAGAAAGGCGCGGTGGTCGCCGCCCTTTATGCCCAGTTCCGACGCGTCCTCGTCGGCGAAGGTCCAGCCTATGTCGTCGTGGCAACGCACGTAATTAACCCAGGCGCAGCCGGGCGACAGGCTGTGCCGCTTGCGCAGGGAAAGCGATAGGAGGCGCGCGTCCTTGGTGGCGGACGCTTCCCATAGCTCCGCCATGAAAAGGGGGTTATAGGATAGCTGGCATTCCCGCAGGTCTATGTACTTGATTATCTCGTCGGGGTGCACGATAGCCTCGGACTTGAACAGAAGCGAAGGGCAGGCCAGACGCGCCACCGACTGGAAGGCCCTGATAAGGGTATGGGCCTGGCGCAGGTTCTCGCAGCCGCTGCCAAGCTCCTTCCAAATAAAGGCTACCGCGTCGAGGCGCAGCACCGCTATGCCGCGGTTGGCGAGGCTAATCATCTCGGCCGCCATGGCGCGGAATACCGCGGGGTTGCGGTAATTCAAGTCCCACTGGAAGGAGTTGAAGGTGGTCCACACCCATTTGTTCATGTCCGCGCTATAGCTGAAGGAGCCCTTCCGGTGCTCGGGGAATATATCGCGCAAATGGGCCTGATACGCGGCCGTGTCGGCTCTCTCGCTGAAGGTCCAATAGTAGTCCTGGAACTCGGGATCGCCGGAGCGCGCCTTCATGGCCCAGTCGTGCTCGTCAGAAGTGTGGTTAAACACGAAATCGGCTACCAGCGCTATGCCTTCCTCGGCAAGGCGGGAGGCCAGGTCCTCAAGGTCCTTCATGGAACCCAGGGCCGGGTTGGTATCCCTATAGCTCGATACGGCGTAGCCGCCGTCGCTCTCCCGTTCGGGGGACAGGAAGAAGGGCATTAGGTGCAGGTAGGTCACGCCCAGCTCCTTGAGGCCCGCTATGCGCGCCTTAAGGCCCTTAAAGCTGCCGGCATAGCGGTCAACGTAGGCCACGGCGCCCAGCTGAGCCGAAGAGCTGAACCAGCCGGACTCTGGCGGGCTTTCGCGGTCTCGCTCCCTGAGGTAGTCCGGCCGCCGGGCGTAGCCCTCGAAAATCTCGGCGATGAGGCTCTGGAACTGCAGGGCGAAGTCGGGCCTGTCCTTATATAGCTCCCAGAGGAGTTCCGCCAGGCGCTTATACTCGGCGTCGAAGCGCGCGCCGAACTCCGGCCAGCGCTCCGAGGAGCGCAGGCCCAGCTCTTCGAGGCGCGCGTCGCAATAGGCCTTCAGCGAAGCCCAGAGCCTATCCATTATTTGATCGATCCGGCTACCATTCCCTTGACTATGTACTTCTGCGCGAGCAGGAAGCAGATAATCACGGGCACCATAGCCAAGAGGATGGCGGTCAGTATGAGGTCCCACTGCTTGACGAAGGCGCCCGCGAAATTGGATACGGCCAGGGGTATGGTCTGTATGGCGTTGCCCTTGCCGAGCACGAGCAGGGGCAGGAGGTAGTCGTTCCATATCCATATGCCGTTGAGCACCAGTACGGTGGCGTGTATGGGCGTGAGTATGGGAAAGATTATCCTATAGAAAATTTCGGCCCTGCTGCAGCCGTCTATCGTCGCCGCCTCTTCGAGCTCCACCGGTATGCTCTTGATGAAGCCGTGGTACATGAACAGGGATAGCGACACGCCGAAGCCCACGTAACAGAGTATCATGCCCGCGTAGCTGCGCAGGAGCCGTATGCCGGTCAGGTCGGTAATGGCCCGGAGCCAGGACAGGAGCGGGAACATGACTATCTGAAAGGGAATGACCATGGCTGCCACGAAAATGAAGAAAATGATATTGGAGGTCTTCGTCTTCGTGCGCACGAGCGCCCAGGCGGCCTGCGACGACAAAAGGCTAATGGCCAGAAGCGACACCACCGTGATGATGAAGGACGAATAGAGCGACGCCGGGTAGCGTATGTTGTCGCTGGTCCATATCGTAGCCACGTTCTTGGCTATATTGCTCCAGTCGCTGGGCATGACCAGCGGAAACTGCGTTACTTCGAAAGCGGTCTTGGCCGAGTTTATAAGCACGAGGAAGAAGGGAAAGAGAAAGACGACAAAGAGGACCAGAGTGACGAGCTCGGCCGCGAGCCTGCCTGGTTTAATGCTGCTCATAGCTCCAGCTCCTTTTTCTTATTTATTGATACCTGGATGAGCGATATGATCGCCAGCACCAGGAAGAATACCACCGCCCTCGCCTGGCCCTCGGCGAGCTTATTGGACAGGAAGGCCGTATTGTATATGTTCAGGGCGAGCAGCTCCGTGCCGAGTATGGGTTTTCCTTGGAACATCGTGGAGGGGCCGCCGCTGGTAAGCGACACGTTTACGTCGAACTGCTTGAAGGACTGCACCAGGGTAAGGAACATGGTTACCGTAAAGGCCTGGGCGGCCATGGGCAGGGTTATGGACTTTAGGCGCTGCATGGGGCTAGCGCCGTCTATCATGGCGGCTTCGTGTAGCTCTACGGGCACGTTCTCTATGGCCGCTATGTATATCATCATGATGTAACCCGCGTATTGCCAGGTACCCACGATGACCAGGGCCATGATGGCGCTCGTGTTCTTGGCCAATATGAGGTTTTCGGCCTGGTCAAGGAACGATAAAAACGGCACGAGCCTGCCGAGCGCGGGCACGGCATTATTGAAGAGGAACTGCCATATATAGCCGAGTATGAGCCCGCCTATGAGGTTTGGCACGAAAAAGCCCACGCGGTACACCTTCCTAAGCTTCACCTTGCTCGTGACGAGCAACGCGAGGCTGAAAGCCACAACGTTTATAAAAACCATGTTGAGCACGGTGTAGAAGATGGTGATGCCGAATGAATAAGTGAAGGCCGGATCCTTGAAGCTGCTCAGGTAGTTTTGCAGCCCTATGAATTGCAGGGCGTTGTCGGCCTTGGCCGATGAGGTCCAATTAGTGAAGGAATACGCTACGCCGAGAAAGAAGGGGATCACGATTACCACGGCGAACGCCAATAGCACCGGCGCTAAAAAAAGCCAGAAAACCAGCGAATTCTCTCTCTTGATATTCATGCTACCCCCTTCGAGAAAAAAAGGCGGCCGCGCCGGGCGCGGCCGCCTTGGCTGCGTTTTATTTCTTGTTGGCTATGAAGGCCTTGGTCATCAGGTCGACGAACTGGGCCTTGCTTATCTGGCCGTTGGCGAACTGATTATAGATCGGGTTCAGGGTCTTGTCGCGGAAATCGCCGGTAAAGTAGTACTGGCTCCACGAATACACCTTGCCCGCCGCGGACCAGGCCTGCACGGACTGGGAAAGCTGGCCGTCGGGCTGCAGCGCTATGCCGGAGTACGCGGGTATCATGCCGGCGTCCTTGACCATGTAGCTGTGGCCTTCGGGCGTGCTGATGAGGTCGTTCAGGAACTTCTTGGCGGTTTCAAGGTTCTTGGAATCCTTGTTGATCGCGTAGAAGGAGGGAGCGGCGACGAATATGCCGTCGGTAGCCTTTTTCATGGAGCCATGGGGAGCGAAAGCCATCTTGAAGGTGGCGTTGGCGCCCTTGATGTTGGGGTCGGTCCAGTTGCCCTGGTGCAGGAATACGGCCTTGCCGGTAGCGAAGGCGCCTACCTGGGAATCATAGTTGCCGGTGGTAAGGATGCCCTTGTCGGCGTATTTGAAGAGGAGTTCCACCCAGTCGGCGTACTCGGACAGGCGCGTGGCGTCCACCTTGCCAGCCAGGAGGTCGTTGACCACGGAGAGGTCGCCGTAGGGCAGGCCGTTGGCAAGCAGCGAGTTGAAGTTATGGTGGGCGGTTACCCAGCCCATCTCCACGCTGGCGGCCATGGATACCACGGAGTCGATGCCCAGCTCCTTCTTCATGCCGTTAAGCTTCTCGAAGGCTGCCTTGTAGGCGTCGTAGTTGTTCAAGGTGGCGGGGTCTATGCCGGCCTTGGCCAGCAGGTCGGCGTTGTAAGCCATGCCCCAGCCCTCGACGGCGACGGGCGCGCCGAAGGTCTTGCCGTTGTACTTGAAGGCCACCGAGGTCTTGGAAGTCCAGGGCTCGGACGATACGTCGAGCACGACGCCTTCCCACTCTTTGTAGCTTTCCAGGCCGTCGAAGGTGAAGATGTCGGGCATGTCGCCAGCGGCATAATCGGCCTTGAGCTGCGGTCCCATGGCGCCGGCGGTGCCGCCTATGGACTTGATGGTGACGGTAACGTTGTTCTTGGCGCCCCATGCGTTGGCATAGGCCTTAAGCACGCCGTCGATCTCCGGCTTATTCTGCATAAGCGTAAGGACGCCGGGCTTGGCGGCCTCGGGCGCCTTGGCGCAGCCCATGGCGAAGAACGCGGTAACCATCAAGGCTACCATGAGTACCACTAGAAATCTCTTCATGACAGTTTCCTCCCTAGAAAAAAATAGTGCATATCACCGATGCTAAAAATCTTGGTTAAACCCTAGCCTGGGTAGCGGCGGCGCGCTTCCCCCTCCTATCAAGCCGACTCAGGCGCTCGAACGCTCGACGACCGATACCCTAAGCTGTATGCTCCGCAGAGGACGCTCCGGTTCGCGTATCCTCCCCAGGAGCAGTTCAGCCGCCAGCCGTCCCGACTCCTTCAACGACTGACTGATCGTGGTCAGTTCCATATAATCCGCCGCCTCGATATCGTCGAAGCCGATTATCGCTACATCTTCCGGCACCCGCAGCCCGAGCTTCCTGGCCGCCTTTATGGCGCCGAAGGCCTGCAGGTCGGACATGGCGAAGAGCGAGCGCGGCCGCTCCTTCCGCCGCAGCAGGTCCATGGCCATGGCATAGCCGCCATCCACCGAAACGTCGCCGAGCCTCACGTAGGCGGGGTTCAGGCCCCGCCCGGCGGCGGCCAGGGCATCCGCGTAGCCTTGTATCCTGAGCGCGCTGGGCTGCAGGGAATACGGCAAGGCCGTCTCCTGCCCCAGGTAGCCGCAGGGCGCGTAGCCCTTGTTGACGAGGTACTCGGCGGCGAGCGCGCCGCCCCTTATGTTGTCGCATTCTATGCAGCAGAAGAGGGGATTGTGCTGCTCTATGAGGACGACCTGCAGCCCCGACTTATGGAGTTGGGCGGCGTTCGCCTCGTCGAGGGTCATGGCCATGATAATGATGCCGTCCAGGCGCTTGGCGAAGAAGCCTGTGCGCACGTGGTTATGGAGCTGCTCGGGCGAATCGATGCTGTACACCAGCATTTCGCAGTCGGCTTCGTGCAGTATGGGCGTCATGCCCTGCATGCGCTCGACGAAGGATGTGGCGGGGAAAAACGGCGCCAGCACGCCTATGCGGCCGGCCTGCCTGCTCTGGCGCGAGCCAGCGTTGCCCTGGCGTATATACGACAGCGAGTCCATGGCCGCGCTTATGCGCGCGCCCGTATCCTTAGCCACTTTGGCAGGATTATTCAGGTAGCGGGATACCGTGGATATGCTTACTTTTGCGCTATGCGCCACGTCATAGATCGTGGCAGCAGGCTTTCCCGTCATGTCCGCCCTTTGACTAAATCGGTTAACGCGAATAAAACTTTGTTCATGAAAGTTCTTTCATAGTATTGCGCCGTTTTCCCCGGCTGTCAAGCGCCAAGCTGACGCTTACGCGCCGTTTAATGCACGGTTCAGCAGTTTCAGGAAATCGCCGCCATAGCGCCGCAGCTTAGTCGCGCCTACGCCGTAAATCGCGGAGAGCGCTTCCTCGTCGCGCGGGCGCTTAGCGGCCATTTCCATTAGGGTGCGGTCGGGAAACACCACGTAGGGCGGCACGCCGAGGCCGTCGGCCAGGTCTTTGCGCAAGGCGCGCAGCCGGAGATAGAGTTCGGCGCCGGCCTCGTCGCCCTCCGCTATGCGCGCAAGCGGAAGCTCGTCCGGCG
>JBGSKZ010000400.1:0-5411 GCA_041741035.1 Treponematales bacterium | reverse complement strand
GAAGCCGCGGAAGGCGGCCGCTGGCTGCGCGCCCGCGGTCCCCTGGGGGAGCCCCCCGCCTACTACCGCGCGGGCTCGCCCTGGGAGGGGCTATTCAAGGAAGCCGCCAGGCAGGCCAGGGGTTGAGCGAAGGCCGCGCCTGAAGGCGGCTACTCGTCCTTGAACATGCCCACGACCTCGGCCGGGCTACGGCAGGAGGCCAGGGCGGCGCAGAAGGCCTTGGAGCGCGACATGCGGGCTATCTCGGCCAGGGCCTCGATGTGGGGGCCTGCCTGGTCGGGTGGCGCCAGTATCAGGAAGAGCAGCCGGGCTGGCTTGCCGTCCATCGACGCGAAGTCTATGCCGTTAGGCGCCACGCCTATGGCTATGGTAAGGGCGGGCGCGGCCGGAGTCTTGCCGTGCGGCACGGCTATGCCCTCCTCGAGGCCCGTGCTGCCTTTGGCCTCGCGTTCGAGCACCGCCTGCAGGGCCAGTGCCGGGTTCAGTATCCTGCCCGCCGCGGCCAGGGTATCGACGAGCTCGCGTATAGCGTCTTCCTTGCCCTGGGCCGCCAAAGGCGCCCGTATAACGGACTCTTCTATCAAATCGATCAGCGCCATAGCAGCCATCCTTATTCCAAGGCCTCGTAGAGGTCCCATATAGCGTCTTCGCCCTTCGCTATGAGCACGGGGCAGGCCACGCCACGCATGGCCCGTTCGGTTTCGTTGTACAGCTCTTCGCGCCTGCTGCGTATCTGCGAAAGTTCGCCTATGACGAGCAGGTCCACGCCCAATTCCGCCGTCTTGGCCTTTATCTCCATATGCACCGCGCCGCTCGACTTGTGCGTCGTTACCGGCACGCCCTTCTGCCTGGCCAGCTCGCGCACGTGGTTCAGGTAGCGCTCGGCGTCGCCGTCGAGGTCATGCCTGTACTCGTCCTGCTCGGACTCCAGGAATATGCGCGAGCGCACCAGCTCGGCCAGCGCCCGCGTGTCCACCACATAAAGGGCGATGAGCTCGGCGCCGAGCGACTTGGCCAATACTATAGCGTATTGCGCCGCGCTGATCGACTGCTCCGACCCGTCCACGTAGACCATGATCTTGCCTATCGGTCTGGTCATGCTTGCGGCACCTCCGGTTCCGTTCTAGAAAGCCTGTCTTTTACCCGCTTCATGAGCACGAACATGTCGCGCTCGCTTTCTTCCAGCCTGTTCTGTATATAATGCAGCGATTCGGCCAATTCCGGTATGGCTATTTTCTCCAGCGCGTTGACTTTCCGTATGGTCTTGCGCACCTCGCTGGCCAGCCTGATTATGGACAGCTTGAGCTCGGCGAGTCGGCCCAAGAGCCCCAGGGCGTAGCGGAAGGCGGCCACGGCGCCGTCTATGCTTACGCTCGTGTCCATGGGGCTGTAATAGGGGCCGCCGTCCTCGAAGGCCGTCTCCACGACGGGCAGGGCCACGCCCATGACCCGCCGCTGCTTGAGGCGTATGGAGGAGCGCAGGTCTATGGCGCTGGCCAGGGAACCCACCTTGAGCTTGCCCATGCCCAGTACCGCGTTCTCAAGTTCGGCGTAGGCCTTGGCCAGGGATGCGTCCACCTTGGCCTCGTACTCCACGGCCTGGTCCACCAGGGTAAGGAGCTCCACCACCAGTATATTGCGCTTCTGGTCGAGGAGCTCATGCCCCATCCTGGCGAACTTGAGCTCGTCGCGCAGCTTGATGAGGTTGGTCTTGGTGGGCGCTACTATCTTCATTCCTCGCGATCCCCATGGTAGTAGGCGTTCAGCTCTTCCTCGCTTACCCGGTGGAGCTCCTCGGCGGGCAGGAGCTTGAGCGCCTCCCAGCCCAGGTCCAAGGTCTGCTCTATGCCGCGGTCCTCGCTCTTGCCCTGGCTGACGAACTTACGCTCGAAGAACTCGCCGAATTCCATGTATTGATGGTCCAGGGGCGTAAGCTCCTCCTCGCCTATGACCGAGGCGAGGTTGCGCACGTCCTTCACGTAGCTGTAGGCCGCGAAAAGCTGGCTGGCCAGGTGGGGATGGTCCTCCCTGGTCATGCCCTCCCCTATGCCGTCCTTCATCAGGCGGGAGAGCGAGGGCAGGCCGGCCACCGGCGGATAGATGCCCCGGCCGTGCATGTCCCGCTCGAATACGATCTGCCCTTCGGTAATGTAGCCGGTAAGGTCGGGTATGGGATGGGATATGTCGTCGTTGGGCATGGTCAGTATGGGCAGCTGGGTTATAGAGCCCTTTACGCCCTTTATCATGCCCGAGCGTTCGTAGAGCTCGGCCAAGTCAGAATACAGGTAGCCCGGATAGCCCTTGCGCGAGGGTATCTCGCCGCGCAGGGTCGATATCTCCCGCAGCGATTCGCAGTAGTTGGACATATCGGTCATGACCACGAGCACGTGCAGGCCCTTGTCGTAGGCCAGGTGCTCGGCGAGGGTAAGGGCGCTGCGCGGCGTTATTATGCGCTCTATGGACGGCGCGTCGGCCAGCGAGAGGAAGAGGGCCACGTTGTCCAGGGCGCCGGCCTCCTCGAAGGAGCTCGTGAAGTAGCGGGCCACGTCATGCTTGACGCCCATGGCGGCGAACACCACCGCGAAGTCCGTGGCGCCTCCGCGCAACTTGGCCTGCCTGGCTATCTGGGCGGCCAGCTCGTTGTGCGGAAGGCCGTTGCCCGAGAATATGGGCAGCTTTTGGCCGCGTATGAGGGTGTTCATGCCGTCTATGGCCGATATGCCCGTCTGTATGAAGTCGCGGGGATACTCGCGCGCGGTGGGGTTGATGGGCCTGCCGTTCACGTCCATGTCGGCGTCGGCTATGGGCGCGGGGCCGCCGTCCAGGGGGCGGCCCAGGCCGTCGAACACGCGGCCGAGCATGCGCTCGCTCACGCCTAAGGTGAGGGGTTTACCGCGGAAGCGCGTCTTGGTGCCCGGCATGGTAAGCCCGTCGGTACCCTCGAACACCTGCACCGCCACGACCTCGTCGCTGGTATCCAGCACCATGCCGAGCCGCACCCTGCCTTCCGCGTCCACGCACTCCACGAGCTCGCGGTAGCCCACCGGATGAGTATTGCGCACGAAGACGAGCGGGCCGTCTATGCGGGAGGCGCCTACGTACTCCCGGCCCGACATGAGCCTGCGCCTGGCTTCGCCCCGGGCGAGCGCCTCGTTGGGGTCAGGCATAGATGGCCTCCAATTGGTCTATGCCGCGCTCGAGCCTGGCCGCGAGGCGGTCGAAGTCCTCCAGAGACTCGTTAGGCACGGTGAATTTCATCTTGACTATCTCCTGCACGGCCTTCACCCGCTTGAGCTTCACCAGGGTTACGCCGCGCTTGATGGCGGCCTGGCCCCGGCGCCAATAGAGGGTGATGATGAGGAGCATGCGCAGTTGCTTCTCTATGGTGGAGTAGCGGTCCACGTCGTCGAAGGCGCTCTGCTGCAGGAAGGCGTTCTTGAAGAGGGAGCAGAGCTCGATGACGAAGCGCTGGCTGTCGGGCAGGGCGTCCGGACCCACGAGCTTTACCACCTGGAGCAGGCGCACTTCCTTCTGGAGGAGGCCCATGATCTCCTCGCGGGCCTGGGCCCACTCGCCGCCCACGCGCTCCTCCCACCAGGGCTTCAAGTCCTCCAGGTATTCGCTATAGCTATCCAGCCAGGATATGGCCGGGTAGTGGCGGGCGTTGGCCAGCTGGCGGTCCAGGCCCCAGAAGCAGCGCACGAAGCGCTTGGTGTGCTGGGTGACCGGCTCGGAGAAGTCGCCGCCGGGGGGGCTTACCGCCCCTATGATGCTCACCGAGCCCTCGAGCCCGGAGAGCGTGTCCACGTAGCCGGCCCTCTCGTAGAATTCGGCTATGCGCGTGGGCAGGTAAGCGGGAAAGCCCTCTTCCGCCGGCATTTCCTCCATGCGGCCGGACAGCTCGCGCAGGGCTTCCGCCCAGCGCGAGGTGGAATCGGCCATGACGGCCACGTGGTAGCCCTGGTCGCGGTAGTACTCCGCCAGGGTAACCCCGGTGTATACGCTGGCCTCGCGCGCGGACACCGGCATATTGGAGGTGTTGGCTATCAATATGGTGCGCTCCATGAGGCTCTTGCCGCTGCGCGGGTCTATGAGCTTGGGAAACTCGTTGAGCACGTCGGTCATCTCGTTGCCGCGCTCTCCGCAGCCTATGTATACGATGATGTCCGCGTCGCACCATTTGGCTATGGCGTGCTGCGTCATGGTCTTGCCCGTGCCGAAGCCGCCGGGTATGGCCACCGTGCCGCCCTTGGCCAGGGGAAAGAGCGTATCTATGACGCGCTGCCCCGTTATGAGGGGGATGGTGAGCGCCCGCCTGCCCTTTACGGGGCGCGGCGAGCGTATGGGCCAGCGCTGCACCATAGTGAGCTCGCGCGGCCCGTCGGGGCTTTCGAGCGCGGCTATGCGCCCGTCCACGGTATAGTCGCCGGCAGCGGCCAGGAAGCTGAGCTTCCCTTCCATGTCCGGGGGCACGCACACGCGATGCTCTATGCTCGAGCTTTCCCGCACGCGGCCCAGTATAGCCCCCGGCCCCAGCTCCATGCCGGGCTTAAGGCCGGGCTCGGGCAAAAAGCTCCACAGGCGCTTCCTGTCCAGGGCCTCCACGTTTATACCCCGCTCTATGAAGCGGCCCGACAGTTCGAGCAGGCGCTCCAGCGGGCGCTGTATGCCGTCGTATATCGTGCCTATGAGCCCGGGGCCCAATTCCAGGGATAAGGGCAGGCCGCTGCCGTATATGGCGTCCCGCGGGGCCACGCCGGTGGTATCCTCGTACACCTGTATGGTGGCGCCGCTGCCCGAGAGCTTGATGATTTCGCCTATGAGGCCGGACTCTCCCACCCGCACGAGCTCGAGCATGCGCGCGTCGCTTACGCCCATGGCTTCTATGACCGGGCCGTTTACCCGCTTTACCTGTCCCACTATGCGCGCGCTCATACGCCGGCCCCTTTCCGCAGGGCGTCGTACATGAGGCGCCGTATATCGCTGCGGTTACGCTCCAGCCGGGTAAGGACCCGGTTATCGTAGGCAAGCTTGCCGCCCTCCGCCATAAGGCTTATGCCCTGGCTCGTAAGGGGGTCTCCCTCTATCTTGACGAGCCGCGTGCGCTTGCCGCTGGCTGCCAAGGCGTCGGCCTCGGCCCCCCGCAGCACTTCGTCGTCTATGAGAGGCAGTTCGTCCATGGAGGCGTTTACCGACGCGGCGTCCACGGACAGGCCCAGGGCGGCCTCGGCTATCCAGGCGCGTAGCACGGCCTTGTAGCCGGGATCGGCCATCATGGCCGCGAATCGGGCCTTCGCCCTGGCCAGGATATCCCGCTCCAGGCCTTCCTGGAGCTGCAGCGAGCGCCTGCGGCGCTCAAGCTGGGCCTTCGAGCGGGCGTCAGCCTCGATGGCGGCGAGCTGGGCGGCCGA
>JBGSKZ010000399.1:0-12208 GCA_041741035.1 Treponematales bacterium | reverse complement strand
CTCTGCGACGAGCCCGTGTCGGCGCTGGACGTATCCATACAGTCGCAGATACTCAACCTGTTCAAGGATTTGCAGGAAGAGTTCGGCCTTACCTACATGTTCATAGCGCACGATCTGGCGGTCATCCAATACATATCCGATCGCATTGCGGTCATGTACCTGGGCGTCATCGTTGAGGTGTCCGATTCCGCTGAGCTCTACACCAAGCCGCTGCATCCCTACACCCAGGCCCTCCTGTCCGCGGCCCCCATACCGGACCCTGCCATAGAGCGCACCCGCAAGCGCATTATCCTTACCGGCGACGTGCCCGCCCCCGATAAGGTGCGCACCGGCTGCTATTTCTACGACCGCTGCCAGCACCGCATGGATAAGTGCAAGGACAATATACCCACCCTTAAGGACTCAGGCCCCGGGCATCAGGTTGCCTGCTTCCTGTACCACGAGCCCGCCTAAGGCCTTTAGTCCCCAGAGCAGGCCGTCTTAAACGTCTGCGTTATCCGCGCCCGCCCCGCTCAGGGGCGGGTTTTTTTCGCCTAGCCAGCGAGCGCGGCCCAGGAAACGACATTATTCCACTAGCTGTCATCGTAAAACCATGTGATAATGATGAATATAATCATAAATACGGCGGATCAAGGCAGAGGGTCCATCCTGAACGGAGTAGGCGGAGGCAAGCATGGAGCGGCATCCCGAAGCGGCTGATACAAGCGACAAGGTAACGGCTCTCAATCAGGTATTGCGCGAGCGCTACCGGGCGCTTGCCGACCAATTGTGGTCGCTTTCCATGGAATCGGGGCTTACCACCGACTTTTTTGAGGAGAGCCTCAGCGCTAACGCCGCCAACCTCGAGGCCATACGGTCTATCGATACGGGGCTTGGCTCGCTCAAAGGCAGCATAGGCGATATAGCCGAAGCGGCAGCCGAAGCCGACGACAAGCTCGGCTCGGCCAATGGGGCGGCCGCCAGCGCGCTGGGCTCCATGGCGGCCGGCTCGCAAGCCCTTGGCGCCATGGACGCGCGCTTCAGCGTATTCGTCGGGGTGTTCACGCGGGTGGCCGAGAGCATAGACCGGATAGACGGGGCGCTGCGCTCCATAGAGGAAATATCGGAGCTGACCAATCTGCTCTCGCTCAACGCCGCCATAGAGGCGGCGCGGGCGGGGATACACGGCAAGGGATTCAAGGTCGTGGCCAACGAAGTAAAAAACCTGGCCGCCAAGAGCAAGGACCTTACCGACCTTGCGGCCGGCCTCCTTAAAGAATTGCGCGGCGGCATGGCCGACGCGCACAGCGGCATCAAGGCCATAGACGAAGGCAAAACCGAACTCTCAAAGCGGATGGCCGCATCTCAGGAAGACCTCAGCCTGAGCTCAAACGCCATAGCCGGCGCGGTATCCAACATGAAGGATATACGGCAGGCCTTAATCACCCAGACTGAAAGCTCCCGCGGCATAGCCGAATCCATGGACGAGCTCTCAGAATCCGCGAAGCTCCTGACGGAGAACACCGTGCTCATTCGCGGCAACATAAGCAGGCAAAAAGCCTCCGGCGCTGCGGTTCAGGCCGCGGCGCGCTCGCTCAAAGCCTCCATGAGCGAGCTTAACGCCGCGCTCTCAGGCCTATTAAGCGGCAGCTCGTCCTGCCTGGAAACGATCGCCATAGCCCACGACGTGAGTTATCCGCCCTGGGTGTATATCAGCGAGGGGCAATCGGCCGGCATAGCCATAGAGGCGGCCAAGCGTATCTTCGACGACGAGGGGATCTTCCCCGAGTTCAGGCCCGACCAGTTCGCCGACGCGCTGAACGACCTCCTGGCGCATCGCATACGCATCGTGGCCAACGTAGGATGGCCCAACGACTTCCTCGCCGATAAGCCCGTCATCCCGACCTTGCCCTTCGCCACTTTCCGTCCCGCCCTATTCGCCCGCGATACCCTCGCCGGCGGATTCAGGTCGCTCAAGGACCTGAACGGAAGGCGGGTAGCCGCCCAAAAGGGCTCCTATGTAGTAGACTGCCTTAAGGGCAGCGGCTGCGATATCATCGTGACCGAAAACGACCTTGAAGCCTTCGCCGCCGTCATATGGGGCCGCGCCGACTGCGCCATCACCGAGCGGCTCGTGGGGCAGTTCCTGACTTCCCACTATTTCTCGGGCAATATCGTGCCCTGCTTTGAAACCGGGGACGAGCTGAGCGCCGTATTCCTGCTTGGCAAGGAGGACGGCGACTTGAAGGCCATACTGGATGCCCGCATACGGGAGCCTGCCTGCGCCGCCTGGCTTAAGGGACTGGCTAAGGGCTAGCGGGCGGCAGCGGAGCTCCAAGCGCCCGAGCCGCCCGCCGAATACCGTTTTCGTCCTTCTATAGGCCGTTAGGGCGATATTTTCCTGGACTCTATGTAGAAGCGCTTCTCGGGCGCCTCCCCCATGCTGAAGGTCTTTCTCGGCATAACGCCGTCCCGCACTATGGTGCCGAAGAAACTGCCCTTGTCTATAGGAGGCAGGTACAGGCCAAGGTTGCCAGGCTTCCTGGCCAGCGCCTCGAGGCTATCCCTGCCGTGAATATAGTCTATGACGCAGCCAGCGTGCTTCTGCAAATGCGCGTCGAGCGCGGCCTGTATCGTGCCGGTGGCTAGCTTGGCCTTAGGCGCGGTAAAGCGGACGAGGCCGGATTCCCGCGCCGATACATAGGCGAAGCGGTGTTCATGGCCTTCATAGGCATCGGTAGCCCGTACCGCGTCCTCGAAGGGCATGGGCTCGAAGCCGGCGCCCGCGGCGGCCAGCTCGGCAAGGAGCGCCTTGCCGTCCGCCTTGAAGAGCACGCGGTGTATGGGATGGAAGGGCAAGCCCTCGTCGTAGATATTCACGAGTTCTACGAGCGCGTAGCGAGCCGGGTGGCTCATGAGCGCGGGGCTGCCTGCCTGGGCCAGCTTGGTCTCTTCCCATATGGCCTTGGCCGTGGCCAGGGAATGGTTCCCGTCTCCCACCGCGAAGAGCAGGACCTTATCGTTACCGTATTTGGCTCTATACGCCTTTTCGTCCGCGAGCTTTTCCAGGGCGGACGCGATAGCAGCAAGGCTCGTTTCGTCGCTTACCCTGTAGCCGCGTATATGGCCGGCGCCTTTCATGAGCTCGAAATCGTAGGCCTTGGGAAGCGCGGACGCCTTGGCGTAGAGCGGCTCGATAACGCTGCGCTCCGGGTCATCAATAAGCAGCATGATATGCGGAAGCTCAAGCGCCGCCCCGCGCCGTATGTCCATGCGCGGCGGTAGGCGCTCCACTATCGTGCCCTCCGTAGGGCGTATAGGGCTCGTGACGCCCTTGCCGTATTGATAGGCTTCCAGGTCTACCGCGATGAGGAGGCCCTTACGGCTGGCTTTCTCAAAGGGAGTTTGCCGCTCCACCAGCATGAAGCCGGCTTCCTGCCGAGCGAGCACGTTCTCTCGCAGATACTTGTCCATGGCTTCCCGTATGCGGAGTACCCGTTCGGCTTTATCGCCGTCTTCCAGGTAGCACTCGGGAAAAATGAGATTAAGCGTGCTCGGCTTGTCGCCCACGCTCCGGGCTACCTCCTCCCAGTATTCCCGCTCGCTCGAATACTGGTCACATGCCACGACCGCCCACGAAGCGTAATCGACGCCCGGGGCGGGGAGGTAGATTTCCGGCACGCCCACGCCCAGTGCGGCGAAGCGCTGCTTGAGATCTGCCATATATACTCCTTTTTTACGGTATCGCGGGGAAGCTAAGGCTCATCCGCGATGCCGCGCATATATTATGCGGGTATTAGCGCGCTTGGTCAAACCCGCTCGGCTCTTGCCCGGCGGAGCTGGCCGTAGTATCATTGCCCGCGAGGATTCCAGCCATGAAAGCAAAAACCAAAGACAGGGCCATGAAACTAGCGGTCGCGCTCTTCGCCGCCGCCCTCTTCGTTACCATTGCGTACTACACTTCCGAATACGTACAAAGCAGTTTCTACTATGCCGAAAACGGCGGCAACGCGCTATTCATAGATAAATACGTAGAGCGCGGCCGCAGAGCGGAGTTTAGCGCCGGCATAGATAGCGCCACGAAAGGAGCGCTTGGGCGGCTGGGGATAGCCGTGCGTTCAGAAGACGTGCCCCGCGCCTATATAGCCACGAACATGCACTACGGCGTGGTCAACGCGGGGGACCGTTTATTAAAAAAGATGCTTGAAGGCGTGCCTTCGTCCGACTTCCACCTCTTTAGGAACATAGGGCACAACATGGCCGCCAATGAGCTCATAGCCGACACCTTGAGCTCGAGGGACGGCAACTATATTTTCCTGACCATAGACGGCGACTGGAAGCGCGCGGCCCTGCACGGCTACGCCCACGCGCTGGCGGCCAAGAATATGCCCAAGGGCGTTTCCGACTACCTGTCCAATAATGAACGCTTTGACGCTGAAATCTGGTATTCATTCCGCTTCGTGGATGAAGCCGCGGCCATGCTCGTTACGGACCTGTTCAGGCTTAGCGAGGAGTCGGGGGGGCTCGAGGCGGCGCTGGAGGCCTATCCCGGCCGAACGGCGGCCTTTTATCGCGATCCCGGATCGGAAATGTACGAGCGAGAGCAACTGGTGCGTCTCAGCACTTTTAACGAAGCGGCCAAGTCGAGCGCGTTTTATTTGGCTGCCAACGATTTCAGCTCCTACCTCATCGCGCGCATGGGAAGCGGCGCCGTCGAGCTCCTCGGCCGTTTTTTTAACGGCGACTATCGCGATCTCGACGAGCTCTTCGCGCCTTTTGGCGGATTGACGGAAGCCTTGAAAGCATGGAAGGGCTTAAGCGCCGCGCCTCGATCGGGCCTCGAGGCGGGACCGGCCTTTACCAGCGACTAGCGGCCGTTATAGTATGCGCGCATGACGATTAAAAAACGCGGCGCGGTGCTGCTCGCCACGATTACGGCTTTCCTTTGGGGTTTTTCATTTCTCAGTATTAAAGTGGCCGTGGCGGTGATACCGCCTATGAGCCTGGGCCTGGCCCGCTTCGTGCTCGCCTCGGCGCTGCTTTTCATAGCGTTCGCCGTAAAAGGCGCTTTGCCCCGGCTTGCGCTCAAAGACCTGCCCCTCATGGCGGGCGCCGGCCTCGTCGGCGTTACCCTCTACTTCCTAGGCGAGAACAATGGCCTCTTGCGCCTCTCGGCCTCCGAATCGTCCATTATCGTAGGCACCATACCCGTGCTCACCGTGCTGGCCGAACGGATCTTCTCAGGAGCGAGGCTTACGCCTTTTCAAGCCGGCGGAGCGCTGCTTTCGGCCCTGGGCGTAAGCCTCATGGTGCTGGAATCCATGCGCATAAGCCCCGAGCCGCTGGGCTACCTGTTCATGGGCATAGCCGCCCTGTCGTGGGTAGCCTACGCCTTCATGACCAGGCCGCTCTTCGCGCGCTACAAACGGACGGAAATAACCTTCTGGCAGAGCCTCTTCGGCGCCCTGGGCTTTCTGCCATTCGCCCTCTTCGAGACCGTGCCCTGGGAGCTCATAAGCGTAAGCGTCGCGCTCAACGTGCTCTATCTCGGCGTCTTCTGCTCCGCGCTCGGCTATCTCTTTTATATCATAAGCATGGACGTGCTCGGCGCCGGGGTAGCGAGCGTATTCATCAACCTAATACCGGTGGTATCGGTGGCCGCGTCTTTCTTCCTGCTCGGCGAGCGCTTGACGCTTTTGCAGCTATGCGGCGGCGCTGTAGCCGTGGCCGGCGTATATATCGCCGGGCTCGCTAAGGGCAAGCCGGGAGTAAAGAACGCGGCGCGGGCGGCGGCTCAATAGCCGTCGGACAGGGACTTGTTCACGTCGCGCTGGTAGAGCTCCTGGTACACGAAGCTGCGGTCCCTGAGCTTATCCTTGATAGGCTGCTGGAAGGGCATGAGGCGCCAGAATATACCGCGCACCTCTTTATCTAGCTTCTGTATGCCTTCGCTCTCCTTGGTGAGCCAGATGATATAGTCCTGGATGAAGTATTCTTTCACGTCGCCCCGTAGTTTTTGCTTCGTGAACCATTGATAGTACTGGCCGGTAAGGCCCTCCTCCATCCAATAGTACGAAGCCTTCTCCTTGGCTGCCTGCCAGCGCATATCCGCCACCGCGGTGGCCACGGCTATGCGCAGGCTCTTGGGATACATGGGCACGGCTATGCGGGATCGGCTGGAATGGCGATTGAATTTATCAAAGGGCTCCCAGCATACGCCCTGGTCGCCATAGCAGGGCAGAAGCACCACGTAGGGCTCTATGCGGTTGAGAGTGCTCTTGTAAGGCCGGCAATACGCCTGGGCATCTATGGATTCTATCCATGCCAGGGTCTCGATTACGTTCTCGCGAGTGCCCATCTCCCGCAGGTTCAGGTGGAAATACTCCTTGGCTACCAGAGGGAAGTGGTTGCCCTGCCGCCCCACGCACATCTTGAGCATCTGGCGGACGGTTTCGAACTCCTGGTTCAGCGCCTGCAAATTGGCTTTGCTCTCTTCCGCTAGGCCGCCCATCTTATCCTTGATGCTCAGCACGTCCTTGGCCGCCTCATCGAAGGACTCTATGGAGTTTACCAGCTCCCTATCGGCGGCCAAGAGCTTCCGCAACACCTCGGACAGCTCGTTTATGGTCTTCTTCTGGCCATCCGTGTAGGGCGAAGTAACATGCAGATAGCCGGGCATGGCGGAATGCTCGCTTATGATATCGATACGCTCCCTGAGCATGGACTCAAGGGCCTTGCGCTCCTCCGATTTGGACTTGAGAAAGGCTTCTGCGGTATCCCGCTTGCCCATCGCCTTTTGCAGCAGGTTGTTGTAGCGCGCGCGCTCGTCGTTGGGCGCGGACTTCACCTCGTCGGTACTGCTTGGGTTTATCTGGCCAAGCGCCGCCGCCTTGAGCCACTCATCCATGTAGTAGACGGTTTCTTTCGGTATCTTCTTAAAGATGACCTTGGAGAACAGAACGCGCTGATCCTCGGCTATCATGGTAGGCAAGGCCACGCCATAGCGCACGAGCAGAAGCTTGGGCATAACGGGACTTGGCGCTATTGCCCTGGCTATCATGCGCGACAGCATGCTCCAATACGCGGTGATTACCTGCTGCCGGTATAAGCCGCGGTCTTTAGGGTCGATGGCCTGCAGGTATTTCTTAAGGAGCTCGTGGAAGCGCTGGGATAGCTCGCCTTCGCCGGCAAGGGCTTTCTGGTAATACTGGGGATCCTCAAAGAAAGCATTGGGCGGCTCCTGCTCGTATTGGCCGATGGGATCATACGATTTTTTGCTGAAGTCGACTTCGAATTCGCCTTTTGCGGCGAGTTCTCCCGTGACGCTCATATCTCCGAACAGGCTCTCAAAACTCGGCCCGCCGGGCTGCATCTTCGGCACGGCCGCCTTTGAGCCTGCTTTGGGCGAATATTCTTCTATGCCGCCAAGAAGCGCGGCTATTTCAGGATCGATATCGTCAGGCATACCCTTCCTCGCTATTTTAGGATGACCGGGAGGCTCGCGGAACCCCGCATACAGAGTCTACCTTATAGCAAGCCAGCCTGCAAGGCGCTGAGGGGAATTGGCTTCCGCTCGAAAACATCCTGTTTTCTTGCTCCAGCCCGCGGCGAAAGCCTTCCGGCGCCATCCTTGGCGCCTCTTCCTCGCTTTCGCTCGGCGGCTTCCGCCGTAGGCGCTTGCAGCGCCCGCATGAGCGGAATCGCATCATCGTGTTCGCCTCCGGCGAACGGCGCTGCAATTCCCCTCACTTCCTGCGGGTTTAGCAAAAGAAAAAGCCGTCCTGACGGACGGCCTTTTCTTTTGCTAAGTGGAGGTGAGGGGAATTGAACCCCTGACCTCTTGAATGCCATTCAAGCGCTCTACCAACTGAGCTACACCCCCGAAGCGAGTGGCAGTTTAGCGAGAGGAGGGCCGAGTGTCAAGCGGGTTTTCCGCGAAATTACCGCGGAAAAAGCGGGCCGCAAGGCTTTTTGCCCCTGCCTTACTTACCATGGGCGGGCAGTATCGCTATACTGGCCGCATGAACGATACCATGCTCCTTGCGGCCTCGTGCGCCGTAGGGTTAGAACGAATCCTGTCGACCGAACTTGAGCGCTTAGGGGCCGAACCCGTGGGCAGAAGCCCCGGCCGGGTACAGGTACGCGCCAGCGATATGCTGCTTGCCCGCATACTGGTGCGCTCCCGCATAGCGGACAGGATTTTCCTCGTCGCCGGCCGCTTCCCCTCGGCCGATTTCGACCAGCTCTTCGAGGGCATAAAGGCTATAGAATGGGAGCGCTGGATAGGTAAAAACGACCGCCTTATCATAGAAAAAGCCCGATCCCTCCGCTCTAAGCTCGCCGCCCAGAACTCCATACAGTCAGTGACCCTAAAAGCGGCGTACGAGCGCCTGTGCTCGCATTATGGCGTGGCTACGATGGCGGAAAGCGCTACCGAGCATCTGGCGAGGGTTCGCCTCGAGGACGATGAGGCCACGATAGAGCTGGATCTCTGCGGCAGCCCCTTATCCAGACGCGGCTATCGCAAGAATCCCACCGAGGCTCCGCTCAAGGAAACCGTAGCCGCGGGGCTGCTTTTCCTATCCGGCTGGAAACGCTCCTACCCGCTCTACGATCCCTTCTGCGGGAGCGGCACTATAGCCATAGAAGCCGCGCTGTACGGCCTCGACATAGCTCCCGGCCTGGGCCGTTCCTTTAGTTGGGAGCTTATGCCCTCCGGCTCCTCGACTCTCATACAGCAGGCCAAGGACCATGCCCGCACGCTCATACAGCCGGAACGGGAATTGCTCATCGCCGGCTCGGACGCGGACCAGGCTGCCTTGCAGGCGGCAAAAGCCAACGCGGGCCTGGCCAAGCTCGAGGACAGGGTACGCTTCTTCCGCTCCAGGGCCGAGGAGGCCGCCCCCTTCGCTGCGCAGGGCTATATAATAACCGATCCGCCCTATGGCAAACGCTTAGGCAGCCCCGAGGAAGCCGACGAGCTCTATGCGTCGATGGGCTCCTTCGTCGAGCGCTTCAAGGCCTGGCAACAGTGCTGGATAGTGGACAGGGAAGAGTTGTCGCTACCGGGGCTGAAGCCCGCCAAATGCACGAAGATAGTCGACGGCGCCGAGACCCGCTATTTCCATCGCTTTAAGCTTGAGGGCGGCCCTTCCGATGGACCAGGCGGGCGATAAGCGCGTGAAGCTTCTCCCGAAAAAGCAAGCCAAGGAAGAATAGGGCCGAGGCGATAGCTACCATGACGAGGGCGGCCCGATAGTCGCGATCGAAGACAGCTGAGCCCATGAAGGCGCTGCCCAGGATGCCGGGCAGGCGCCCGAGTCCCGACACCGCGACGAAGCTCCAGAAGCCAAGCGTACTCGCGCCCGCGACATAGGTGAGCGCGTCCTTTGGTATGCCCGGTATGGCGAAGAGCAGGAAAAAGCCCGCGGCCGCTTTTCCGCTCACCGTCGCCCTGTCTATAGCGGCGAGCTTCTCATCTCCGAAGAGAGCGACGACGAAAGGCCGTCCTAAGAGGCGTCCCAGAGTAAAGTTGACCAAAGAACCGGCCAGTATGCCCAATGAAGACCAGAGCGAGCCCATCCAGAGCCCGAAGGCGAAGCCGCCCGCTATCTGAACTATCTCGCCGGGTATTACGAAGATAACTACCTGCAGCACTTGCATGGCCATGAAAGCCAGCGGCGCCCACGGGCCTTTCGCCTCCACCCATAGGCGCACCGCTTCGGGAGAGCGAAACAGGTCGATAAGGGGACCGCGATAGAGAAAGGCAAGGGCCGAGACGCCCGCTATGAAAAGCGGAAACGCGGCCAGGGCCGCGATCCGCTTAAGGCCGCTCTTAGTGATCATAAGGCCGACTATACCGGCGCATGGGCCTCGGCGCAAGCCGCCGTGCGCTACTCGGCCTTATAGAGGGACCAGAGGCCGCCGGCTATGACCAATTCATTGGCGAAAGCCAGGAGCCAGGACCAGAAATTTGGCCTGAAAACCATGCCGCTGGAACGGAAATCGATACCCTGTATGAAACGCACGAGGACAATACGCGCGAGCCATAGTACGAGAATAACGATGAGCACGGTCACCGAGGTCTTCTTGGCTATGGGCTTGAAGGCGTCGAGCAGGAGGAATATGCCGCAGGCCATTTCAGCCAGGCCAAAGATAATCTCAAGCGTGGTTCGGTCCCTGCTAAGGGAGAATACGCCCTCTCCCGCCTGGGGAATAATACCGGAGAAGCCGAGTACCACGAAAAAGACGCCTAGGGCGATTCTCAATACATTGACTCCGGACAGCCGCGTTCTTCTGATTCGGACGGTAGTAGCCATAGTGACTCCCTCATTGCGTGTAGATAGCCTAGCTTAGCTCAAAATTGCCCGTTTATAAAGCGATGTTTAGTTCTGCTTTAGCCCCTAGGGGAGTCGCCCAGGCAGCGCCTTCGCGGCGCTGGCCGTTTAGGGCGGGGGCTAGCCCCCGCGCCCCTGCGGTCCTGCGAGTCTCGGACCGCACCGTTCGACTCCCCTAGGGGCTTATAAAAAAACAGGGGCGCCGCATGAAGCGGCGCCTCTGTTTTTTAGCCCCTAGGGGAGTCGAACCCCTCTTTAAAGATTGAGAATCTTTTGTCCTAACCGATAGACGAAGGGGCCATTAACGAGTTCCCCAGGGAGGATTCGAACCCCCACAAGCAGATCCAGAGTCTGCCGTGCTACCATTACACAACCGGGGAATGCATTAAGCGAGGCCTACTGTAGCGAAACGGGCGCTAGCGTGTCAAGAGTATGGCCGCCAGGGGCTTGGGCTTTTCAGGCGCCGAAGAGGGCCTGCATGGCCGGATGGTGGAACAGCTTGGCGTACTTGCGGGCGGAGAGGCCCAGCTTGTCGGCCAGGTCCGCGTCCGCGCCGCTTTCCAGCAAAGCCTTGCTCGTGTCGACGTCATTGCGCCCCACGGCTATGACGAGGGCGCTCTGGCCGTCCTTGCTGACCAGGTTGGGATCGGCATTCTTATCCAGCAGATAGCGCAGGAGGGTTTGGTCCCCATTCTGGGCCGCGTCCATAAGGGCCGAAAAGCCGCGGTCGTCGCTCTGCACGTTTATGTCGCAACCGGCTTCTAGGAGCAGCTCCACGATGCCGTGGTGCTTGAAGCGCGCTGCGAGGCAGAGCATGGGAACGCCGTTTTTATCGCGCAGGTCCGGGGGATAGCCGGAGGCGAGGAACATCTCGACGGCTTTGAAGTCTCCGTCGCGCACGCACTGGGCGAAGGAATCCGCATGCCATGATATGCCCAGCTCCAGGAGGCTAGCCCGGGCTTGCCGCCTGCCCTCGATAATCTCCCACGCGCCTTTTTCGCTTTCATAGAAGGCCAGCGCTTCTTCTTTGCCGTCGAATAAAGGCAGGCCCGAGAGCCAGGGGGGCGGCTGCCATGAGGGATCGGCCCTGTACAGGGCCATATGGCGCTCATCGCCATGCGCTATCCCCACAAGATAGGCGAACCAGGGCTCCAGCGCGCTCCGCTGGTCTACGACGTGCAGAAAGTGGGTGGCCCGGCCGAGCAGGGTATCGAGCTTGAGCTTGGGCTCTTTATGCCAGGCCGGCCCCAGCTTGAGGCCGTACGCTTCTATGCCCAGAGAGCTAACGCCCGTTATGAGTTCCTTCGCGAGGCCTATATAGGTTTCAGGCGTGCTTATGGCTAGGGTCACCGTGCTCCTCTATTGCTCTTGTTTAAGCTTACGGCGTCTTCCACGTGGAGCGCAAGGGCGCCATGCTCTTCCCTGGCCACGCCGAGCACGAGGAAGGCGCCATTTCCTTCTAGGATCGGCATGAGCCTCTTGTAGGCTTGAGGGAAAAGCACGCATTCATATACGCCGGCCTCATCGGAGAAGGAGCGGAAGCACATAGGCTTGCCCTCAGACGTCACGACCTCCTTACCGGCCACGGCCAGGCCCAGCATGCTTATCCTGCGGCCAACGGCCCGGGCCAGGGCATCCGATTTCAGGCGCGCCGGCCAGCCGAGCCTGGCGACCATGCTATCCGCGCGGAGCGAGAAAAGCTCGGGAGGATAGGCGGACAGTATCACCCCCAGGAACTCGGCTTCGTCGGCCAGTTTCCTGCCCGACGTATAGTCGCGTATGCAGGGAGGCACGCATACGCTCGGGAAAAGCTCTCCGGCGGGGGCTGCGGCCCCGCCCCGCCAGTGATGGTAGGCCCAGAGCAGCGCGGGGCGAGTGGCCAGATCGGAAGA
>JBGSKZ010000398.1:0-1165 GCA_041741035.1 Treponematales bacterium | reverse complement strand
GGCCTGCCGGACGCGGGCGAGCAAATCGGGCCTCGCCCCCACCCCGCCGCCCAAGATGAAGAGCCGGGGGCTAAAGGCAAGGCAGAGGCTCGCTATGCCCTGGGCCAGGTAAGCCGCCTCCAGCGCCCAGGCTTCGTGATCCTCGGGTATGTCGGCGCCTTTCATGCCCCAGCGCTTCTCCACGGCCGGGCCGCAGGCGAGGCCCTCGAAGCAGGAATCGTGGAAGGGGCAGGTACCTTCGAAGGAGTCGCCCTTCTGTCGCGCCAGGCGTATATGGCCCATCTCGGAATGGCCGGCGCCATGCACGAGGCGGCCGTTGGCGAAGGCGCCACCGCCTATGCCGGTGCCCACGGTCAGGTATATAAAGTCGTCAAGACCCTGAGCAGCTCCCCAGAGGCGTTCGCCCAGGGCGGCGGCGTTCACGTCGGTATCGAAGGCCACGGGCACGCCCAGGGCCCGCTTAAAGTAGCCGGCCATGTCTGCGCCGCTCCAGCCCGGCTTAGGCGTGGCGAGCACCTTACCCCAGCCCGGCGAGCCGGGTATGGGGTCTATGGGGCCGAAAGAGCCTATGCCCAGGCGCTCTATGGCGCCGCGGCCGGATTGGGCCGCCTCGAAGAAACCGAGCACTTCGGCCAGGGTGGCATCGGGCCTACCCGTCGCCACGCTCGTCCGCTCGAGTATGACAGGCTGCGCTCCGTTCGGCTCCGCGCTCAACACGGCGCACACGAATTTCGTGCCGCCGGCCTCAATAGCCCCTATCGTCATCTGTTCCTCCGGAATTTTCGTTGGCCGAGTATACCATGACCCGCGCGGACGCGTCCCTCTTGACCTGGCCTTAAAGACCGCGTACCGTTGTTTTTAGCTAGTTCCCTGAGGCTTGCGCGATGCCTACGCTTCGGGGAACTGATTTTCAGGAGATGTAAAATGGCTAAAAAGCAAAAAGGCGAGGCGCTGACGCTCGCGCTGGGCATAGGGGCGGCCGCCGCCATAGCGGCCCTCCTCCTCTGGCTTTTATCCGTGCCGGGTACGCGCGGGCTCTACCGTTGGGGCTATGCCGCGCCTTTCCTTGCCTTCATGGGCCTCGGCGCCTTCGCCCTGGCCCTGGCCATCGGACAGGCCGCGCTAGGGCGTTCGCGTCCAGCCGGAGGAGGCGCGCTCAAGGCGC
>JBGSKZ010000397.1:0-7774 GCA_041741035.1 Treponematales bacterium | reverse complement strand
GGGCTAGCGGCCTGGGCGAAGAGCGGGCCGCCCCGCCACAAGAGCCAGGCCGCGCCCAGACTTAAGCCGTAGCGCGCCGCCTGACGGAAAAACTCCCTCCTGTCCATGCATGCCTCCTATCGTCGGTAGGTCTTAATATGCAGTATATGGGCGCTTACCGCGAGTCCTATCGCGAGCAGGAATAAGCGCAGCCACCACAGGCGTTCCGGCAGGGCGAAGAAGGCGGAACTGCCCAGACTGAGCCAGAGCAGGGCGAGGGTCCAGAGCTTGAAGCTCAGCGGCAGGCCTTCGCCCGCCCTATAGCGCTTCAGGTATTCGCCGAAGAGCCGGTTGCCCAACAGCCAGGCGTAGAGCCGTTTGGAACTGCGTATATAGCAGGCCGCCGCAAGGAGCAGAAAGGGCGTCGTTGGCAGCACCGGGAGCAGGGCTCCCAGCGCCCCCAGCGCCAGACTGAGCGTGCCTGCCGCGATGAGCAGGGCTCGCCGCAACCGGGCCTTGGCCGCTCGCGCGGCCCGGCCTAGCTCGGCTGACCTTAGGTCCGCGCCTAAGCCTAAACTGTGCGCGTCGGCCATGATCGGTCCTTTCCCACCGCTAGGCCTTAGCCTCGGCGGCTGAAAGGCCTAAGGCCCTGGCCACTCCCTCGCCGTAGGCCGCGTCGGCCTTGAGGCAGTTGGCTATGTGCCTGAGCTTTATGTCCTTTGGCGCGTCGCCCATGGCTCGGGCCGTATTGCCGAAGAGAGCTTCCTTCTGGCCGCGATCCATCATGCGGAACAGCGCGCCAGCCTGGCTATAGTAATCGTCATCGTCATCGCGATGGTTCCAATGGCCGGCGGCTCCTTCTGCTGACAGGGGCGGTTCGGAGAAGTCGGGCTGCTCCTTCCACTCGCCGTAGCTGTTGGGCTCATAACCGAGGGTGGCGCCGTAATTGCCGTCCACCCGCATCTGCCCGTCGCGGTGGAACGCGTGGAAGGGACAGCGCGGCGCGTTCACCGGTATGCTCATATGGTTTACGCCGAGCCTGTAGCGCTGGGCGTCGCCGTAGGAGAAGAGCCGGCCTTGCAGCATCTTGTCGGGGGAAAAGCCCAGGCCGGGCACGATATTGGCCGGGTTGAAGGCCGCCTGTTCAACGTCGGCGAAGTAGTTTTCCGGATTGCGGTTAAGTTCCATCACGCCCACTTCATGCAGCGGATAGTCGCCGTGGGGCCATACCTTGGTAAGGTCGAAGGGGTTGAAGGGGAAATTAGCCGCTTCCTTTTCCGGCACTATCTGCAGGTACATCGTCCAGCGCGGATAGTCCTTGCGCTCGATGGCCTCGTACAGGTCCCGCTGGTGACTCTCCCTGTCCTTGGCTACTATGGCTTCCGCTTCCGCGTCGCTGAGGCACTTGATGCCTTGCTGAGTCTTTAGGTGGTACTTGACCCAGAAGCGCTCGCCCTTGGCGTTTATCATGCTGTAAGTGTGGCTGCCGTAGCCGTTCATGTGCCGGTACGAGAAGGGTATGCCCCGCTCGCTCATGGTTATGGTTACCTGATGCAGGGCCTCGGGCAGCAAGGTCCAGAAATCCCAATTGTTCTTAGCGCTCCGCATATTGGTGCGGGGATCGCGCTTGACCGCGTGGTTTAGGTCGGGGAACTTTAGCGGGTCCTTGAGGAAAAACACCGGCGTGTTGTTGCCTACGAGGTCCCAGTTGCCTTCCTCGGTGTAGAATTTGACGGCGAAACCGCGTATATCGCGCTCCGCGTCCGCTGCCCCCCGTTCGCCGGCAACCGTGGAGAAGCGCGCGAAGAGCTCGGTCTTCTTGCCTGGCGAAGAGAAGAGCTTGGCCTTGGTATAGGCGCTGATGTCGTGGGTTACGGTGAAGGTACCGAAGGCGCCTGAGCCCTTGGCGTGCATGCGTCGCTCGGGTATGACTTCGCGATCGAAATGCGCCAGCTTTTCCAGGAACCACACGTCCTGCAACAGTCCGGGGCCTCGCGGCCCGGCGGTCATGAGGTTCTGATTATCCGCCACAGGCGCGCCCGCTACGGTAGTCAGCTTGTTCTTGTCTGCCATGTCCTTCTCCTTCTGCCCCGAGGGGCGGTATGAAAATAACCGGGGCGCTAACGTGCCTCGGCCCTTGCGCAGTTCTCGCATATGCCCCTGAGCTCCACCTGGCTCGCCAGCACCTTGCCCAGGGCGAGGGCGTCTTCAGGTATGGGCAGGCCGTCGAGCTTTTCGCTTTCGAAGTCGCGCGTTAAGCCGCAACGCAGGCATACGAAGTGGTGGTGCTGCCGAAGGTTCGCGTCAAAGCGTATGCTCTCCCGCCGCGGTCCTAAGGTGTTGATGAGCCCGAGGTCGTTTAAGAGCCAGAGCGTGCGGTATACCGTATCGAGGGAAAGGGTGGGCATATGGCCGCGCAGCGCGGAGTACAACGCCTCAGCGTCGGGATGGTCATCCCGCGCGGCGAGAGCCTTGAATATTTCCAGGCGCTGTTGGGTAAGCTTGAGCCCCGCCTTTGCGCAGCCATTCCTGAAGTACGCCATGCGCCGGTCGAGCTCTTCTTTATTGATGCCCATAGAGATTCCTTGGTAAGAATAATTCTTAAATAGGATTGTATAGCATTACAGGCGGCTGTCAAGCAGTTTTTTTATATCCTTTTTGCTCTCCCCCGTAGTTCCCCGAAGCTTGTGTCCGGCGTGGCGCCTGCGCCACGGTGCGACAAGATTCGGGGAACCCGATACGCAGCTCCCCGGATCAGCCCTTTCGTCCCCGCAGCCTATAGCGCGCGTAGAGCCCGAGCGATATCAGCATCCAGCCCACGAGCCAGGCGGCTCCCAGCGGATTGGCCGCGAAGCTCGAACTGGAGGCCAGGAGCATATGAACCAGCACGACGAGGCCGGCTACGACGGTGAGATTATGGAAGAGCCTGGATGTTTTGTAGTTGATGCCCATCTTGCCGGAAAGCCACTCGCGGAAGCCCTTAATGCGGGATATGAGGGGCAGGGAAACGGGCGCCAAGAGCACGATGGCGAACACTATAGCCGCCAGGAAGAGCCACCACGCTATGGAGCCAAGCAGGGCCTGCTGCGAATCCAGGCCGAAACCGGCAAGGGCCTTGAGCGCGCGGTGCGCCGTAGCCAGGGCGATGATGAACAGCGGCATCACGCTATGGAAGGCCACGAGCCCCTTGAGGCCCAAGGCATTCACCGCGAAGCCGGGACGGGAGGCCAGAATGAACTGGTTGCATACGAGGATGAAGGTGAGCACGCCCAGCATTACCGAAAGCGAATAAGGATCGAATCCGCCTCCTATCGTACGCATATAGATCGATGCCGGTATAGAAGGCGTGACGAAGTACGCGAGGAAAAAGAGGGCTCGTTTCATACTGTATACCTCCAGACAATACGATACTTAGTTCCCTGGAACCAAGGAAAGGATACGGCGCTCCGGCGCCATTGGCAAGCGCAACACCCCTCTATCCTCAAACCAATACCCGTGCGCCGTCCTCAGGACGGCCGCTCGAACCCATGCCCGCGAACGCCCTTCGCCAGAAAAGTCATTCGCAAATGGATAAACACCCTCCCACAGACTATCCCCTCCAATGACTATCCCCTCCACAGACTATCCCTAACACCGAAGACTAACTCCACCCCAGCCCCAAAAGCAAAAAAACCGACCCCGTGAGGGTCGGTTTTTTTGCAAC
This sequence comes from Treponematales bacterium, assembly GCA_041741035.1. Taxonomy (GTDB): domain Bacteria; phylum Spirochaetota; class Spirochaetia; order Treponematales; family UBA12059; genus UBA5200. The sequence continues at coordinate 4,092 of JBGSKZ010000397.1, read as the reverse complement.
AGTGCCAATCAAAAAGCACAAGGTCCATCGATACCGGCAGGCACCGGGTTGAGCGGTATGCGCCAGCATATCCGCTCGAACCCGGGCCCGCGAACGCCCTTCGCTAGAATGGGCGTTCGCTAAGGTATTTGTACTCTTTCCACCTGCGCTCTACGAGGGCCTTCTCTTTGCCTTCGAGCATTTCGGCCCTGGCGGGGTCGGCGGCGCGGAGGCTGCGGAAGCGGGTCTCGTTGGCCATGAAGGAGGATACTTTTTCTATGACCGGATCCTTAGAATCGAGCTGGAAGGCGTTCTTGCCCTGGGCGGTAAGCCTGGGGTCGAAGCGGTAGAGGGGCCATATGCCAGACTCCACGATGAGCTTCTGCTGGTCCATGCCCTTCATCATGTCTATGCCGTGGTTAATGCAGTGGCTGTAGGCGATGATAAGGGAGGGGCCGTCGTAGCTCTCGGCTTCGCGGAAGGCCTTGAGAGCCTGGTTCATGTTTGCGCCCATGGAAATCTGGGCCACGTACACGTAGCCGTAGCTCATGGCTATCATGCCCAGGTCCTTCTTGCCTATGTCCTTGCCCGCGGCGGCGAACTTGGCTACGGCGCCGAAGGGGGTGGCCTTGGACATCTGGCCGCCGGTATTGGAGTACACCTCGGTGTCCAGGACGAGCAGGTTCACGTTGCGGCCGCTGGCTATGACGTGGTCGAGGCCGCCGAAGCCTATGTCGTAGGCCCAGCCGTCGCCGCCGAATATCCATACCGAGCGCTTGATGAGGTGGTCGGATACGTTTACCAGCTCCAGGGCCCACTGGTCCTTCTTGCCGGCGAGGAGCTTCTTAAGCTCGGCCACGCTGGCGCGCTGGGCTTCAATGGAAGCGTCGTCGGCCTGTGCATTGGCCAGGAGCTTGTCGGCCAGGGCGCCCAGGGCGGCCTTGTTGGCGCTGACGAGTTCGCGCGCGTATTCGCGCATCTTGTCGGAGTTGAGCCGCATGCCCATGCCGAACTCGGCCGCGTCCTCGAAGAGGCTGTTTGACCAGGCGGGGCCGCGCCCGTCGTCGCGGGTGCAGTAGGGGGTGGTGGGCAGGTTGCCGCCGTAGATGGAGGTACAGCCGGTGGCGTTGGCGATGACCGCGCGGTCGCCGAAGAGCTGGCTCATCATCTTCACGTAGGGGGTCTCGCCGCAGCCCGCGCAGGCGCCGGAGAACTCGAAGAGGGGCTTCTTCATGGCTATGCCCTTGATGGTGCCCAGGTTGAGGTTGGGGTTCTCGGGCAGCGAGAGGAAGAAATCCCAGTTCTTGGACTCTTCTTCGCGCACGGATATCTGATCGACGAAGTTGATGGCTTTGCGGCCCTCTACGGCCTTGTCCTTGACGGGGCAGGTGTTTATGCACACGCCGCAGCCGGTACAGTCTTCGGGAGCTATCTGCAGGGTAGCCTTGAGGCCCTCGAATTCCTTGCCCTTGGCGTCCACGCTCTTGAAGGTGGCGGGCGCGCCCTTGAGGGCTTCGGGCTTGTAGGTCTTCAGGCGTATGACGGCGTGCGGGCACACGACGGTGCACTGGCCGCACTGTATGCAGATGTTCTCGTCCCAGCAGGGGATCTTTTCCGCTATGTTGCGCTTCTCGAACTTGGTAGTGCCGGAGGGGAAGCTGCCGTCGTCGGGCAGCTGGCTCACCTTGAGCTTGTCGCCGCGGTTGGCCGCGATCTCGCCTAAGACTTCCTTGACGAACTTGGGGGCGTCCGGGGTTACGGTGCCCTTCATGCGCAGCTTGCTCGTCGCTTGGCCCACCTTTACCTCATGCGTGGCGGAGAGGGCCAGGTCTATGGCCGCTATGTTGTTGGCCACGACGTCGGCTCCCTTGCGGGCGTAGGTCTTCTCCGTGTACTTCTTGATGAGCCTGACGGCCTCGTCCTCGGGCAGCACGCCGGATATCTTGAAGAAGGCGGTCTGCATGACGGTGTTGATGCGCCCGCCCATGCCGGCCTTCTCGGCTATGGCCATGCCGTCGATGACGAAGAACTTGAGCTTCTTGTCTATGATGCGCTGCTGCACCTCGAGCGGTATCTCGTCCCATACCTTGTCGGCGGGGAAGGGGCTGTTGAGGAGGAAGGTGCCGCCCACCTTGGACCAGGCGAGCACGTCGAGCTTTTCGAGGAAGCTGAACTTGTGGCAGGCGAGGAAGTCTGCCTTGCTTATCAGGTAGGGCTTCTGTATGGTCTTGGGCCCGAAGCGCAGGTGGCTGATGGTGTAGGTTCCCGACTTCTTGGAGTCGTACACGAAGTAGCCCTGGGCGCTGTTGTCGGTCTCGTCGCCTATGATCTTGATGGAGTTCTTATTCGCGCCTACGGTGCCGTCGGCGCCGAGGCCCACGAAGAGGCATTCCTTGACGCCGTCCGCGTCCAGCTGGAAGTTGTCGTCCCAGGCTATGCTGGTGTTGGTAACGTCGTCGAAGATGCCCAGGGTAAAGTCGTTCTTGGGCTTGGCGTTTTTAAGGTCGTCGAGGGCGGCCTTTACCATGGCGGGGGTAAACTCGGCGGAGCCCAGGCCGTAGCGTCCGCCCACGACGGTGGGCCAGCCCTTGAAATGGCTCGTGCCCGCTTCCATGGCCTCGCCTATGGCGGTGCGCACGTCCTCATAGAGGGGCTCGCCTATGGAGCCGGGCTCCTTGGTGCGATCGAGCACGGAAATCTTCTTTACGCTGGCGGGTATGGCCTTGATGAAGTGCTCTACGCTGAAGGGGCGGTAAAGCCTTACCTTTATGGCGCCGACCTTTTCGCCCTTCTTGACGAGGCTGTTGACGGTTTCTTCCACGGTGTCCGCGCCCGAACCCATGACTATGAGTATGCGCTCGGCATCGGGCGCGCCCACGTAGTCGAAGAGCTTGTATTGGCGGCCGGTATGCTTGGCCAGCTTGTCCATGCATTTCTGCACGATGGCGGGCGTGGCGTCATAGTACTTGTTCACCGCCTCGCGGCCGGTGAAGTATACGTCGGGGTTCTGGCTGGTGCCGCGTATGAAGGGCTTCTCGGGAGTGAGGCCGCGCGCGCGGTGGGCGCGCACGAGCTCGGCGCTGATCATGTCCTTCATCACTTCATAGGAAATTTCCTCTACCTTCTGCACTTCGTGGGAGGTGCGGAAGCCGTCGAAGAAGTGCAGGAAGGGCACGCGGGCCTCGATGGTGGCCGCGTGGGCTACGAGGGCGAGGTCCATGGTTTCCTGCACGCTGGCGGCGCCGAGCATGGCCCAGCCGGTCTGCCTGGCTGCCATGACGTCCTGATGGTCGCCGAAGATGGACAGCGAGCTGGCGGCCACGGCGCGCGCGGCTATATGGAAGACGGCCGAGGTGCACTCGCCGGCTATCTTGTACATGTTAGGTATCATGAGGAGGAGGCCCTGGCTGGCGGTAAACGTGGTGGTGAGCGCGCCGGTGGTGAGCGCTCCGTGCACGGCGCCGGCGGCGCCGGCCTCGGACTGCATTTCCACTACCTGGGGGATGGTGCCGAAGATGTTCTTCCTGCCCTGGGCGGAAAATTCATCGGAAAGCTCGCCCATGGGGGACGAGGGGGTGATGGGGTAGATCGCTATCACCTCGGAGCAGGCGTGGGCCACGTGGGCGGCGGCGCTGTTGCCGTCGATCATTACCATGTTCTTTGTATTAGCCATACGGGTTCCTTTGTGTGTAGTATTCGGCCTTCTGCGTTAGGTGTCAGCGGATGAGGAATAAATGGCTAACGCGCGTTGCCGGGAACGGCCTTATACTACGTTTTTTTGTATTTCTATGCAAGTGACCTGAATACCGCGGAACGCATTATGCGCATTATTTATTGATTAAAGCGGCGATAATGAGCTATTTGCGGCTGTTTGTTATCTTTATTTATTTACACACAAAGCATTGTGCTTTTTTCTCTTTTTTTTAACAGGAAATTAAAAACCGCGCTATAATTCGACCACAAGTTATCTAATTCCTGGAGGATTAAACATGAAACGTTTGCTCGCTATCGTTCTCGTGCTGTTTATCGGCCTTGGCGTCGCAGTCGCCGAGGACGGCGGTTTCGAGCCCCTTATGGCTCCCGGCGACCTCGCCGTCACGGCAGGCATAGGCT
>JBGSKZ010000396.1:0-1096 GCA_041741035.1 Treponematales bacterium | reverse complement strand
CCATCGGCTGCAACGGCCGCCGATGAGACCGCTGGGGCAGCGGCAGTGGCAGCCGCCGATGGGACCGCCGGGGCTGCGGCCCAGGCTATGGCCGGCTATGATAGCTGCGAGCCCGACTACCGCGGCCTTGAAGAGGCCTTGGCCGTGCCCGGCGTGAGCGTGCACCTGTACGGCAAGCGCGAGCTTCGCGCCTTCAGGAAAATGGGGCACCTCTGCGCCTTGGGCGCCACCGTCGAAGAAGCCATGCAACGAGCCGATCTGGCCCGCTCCCGCATATCCATCGTGCCCAAACGCTAGCGCTTAAGCGCTGTCGCTTTGGGCCTTCGCGAAAACTAGCCGCATTGCCTTATCCGTTAATGATTACTATCTTCTTCAGATACCGCGTTCGCCCGGCGCTTGGCGCTAGGGCCGCGGCTCCTAGGAGGAATCATATGATACGCGAAGGCATGGCGGCCCCGGATTTCGTATTGGATAGCGATGAAGGCGCCAGCGTAAGCCTGGCCAGCTATAGCGGCAAAACCATAGTGCTGTACTTTTACCCCAAGGACGATACGCCAGGCTGCACGAAGGAAGCCTGCGGCTTCAGGGACGCCTTCGACGCCATCCTGGCAAAAGGCGCGGTGGTCATAGGCGTAAGCCCCGACGCGGCCGCGTCCCATGCCAAATTCCGCAAAAAGTACGGCTTGCCCTTCGTCCTCCTCGCCGATCCTCAGGCGCACGTGCTTAAGGCCTATGGCGCCTGGGGCGAGAAATCCATGTACGGCAAGAAATACGAGGGCGTCCTCCGCTCTACTTTTATCATAGGCCCCGACGGCATGGTCAAGAAAGCCTTTCCCAAGGTGTCGCCCGAAGGCCACGCCGAAGAAATCTTAGCCGCGCTTTAGCCTAGAGGACTTTGAAGCGCCTTATGGACGCCTCCGCGCTCTCTATGCCGTTCATGGTACGCTTGCTCAGCTCGCTCACCTGAACCACGGCCGTATTTATATCCGCGGTGCCGTCGGTGATCTCGCGTATTGAGCGCTGCGCCTCGGCCGTCACGTCCGAGAGTATCTGCACGGAGCGCAATATGGTCTGGCTGCCCATGGACATCTCGCTT
>JBGSKZ010000395.1:0-1476 GCA_041741035.1 Treponematales bacterium | reverse complement strand
TTTGATAAGGCAGGGCTAGGACTCGAACCGCAGTGAGCGCCGAGCGCATAGCGAGGAAAAGCGCGCAAGGATGCGCGCGGAAGCGAACGAAGGCGCCCGCAGGCTTGAGCCAGGAAGGCGAAAGCCTGCGGGAGAGATCCTACCCCTGCTAAAAAACAAAGGTCACGCGAAAGCGTGGCCTTTTGCTTTTTGATAAGGCAGGGCTACGACTCGAACCGAGTCAGCGCCGCGAGCCGGCGAGCGCGAGCCGCAGCTAGACGCTGACACGCGTTATGCGTTCTCCTAAGCATTAAGAATAACATCAATACTATCTCGGGCTTGCTTACTCTCCAGGCGGGCTCGATCAATGAACCACGGGCGATTAGCGCTTTGCGGGAAGCCTCGAATCGCATCAGGATTATGTCCATATTGCACGATAAGCCTTACCAGTCGGAGGAATTTACCGCATTATCCCTTCGAGACTATTTACCTGCGCTGATCGATTGCGGTTTCGGCTCGGATAAATGACGGCCGACTGCTTTTATCGATTCAGGACGACGGGCATGGCATGCCGGAAAGCGCAAGCTTCTAAGTATCAACGGGTTTTGGCCCTCAGTTCGTCAAGATGCTGACGGAGCAAATGGGAGGACCCATAAAGATTGAGCGAGGCAAGGGCACGAAGGTCATGATGCTGTTTGGAGACTGAAAGCGAGATTGCGGCGGAATACTCTCCGTTTTACAAATCGCCGTTGGAAGGATAGAAGAGTCAGGGCTAACTAAGTGCCGCCCGCAAGCGCGCTTCGGCTTCGCGCGCCAGTTCACGCCGTTCCCGGTATGGAATATCGAGCCTTCCTAGCCAGCGGAGTTCCGCGGCAATAGGGGCCGCGGCGACGAGGCGGTACGCGTGGACTAAGATGGGCGTCCAGTCCACCCAGTGCGCTACCCGCTCCGGTGAGGGTTCCGCCGCTTTGGTTCGATAGCGCAAGGCGGCGACATAGACTGAGGCGCCGGAGTCCACAGCGGCCTGGAAAAAGGCCGGCTTTATAGGGAAAACTCCGGGACCGAAACTCGTCGTGCCTTCGGGGAATAGCCCTACCGCGCCGCCAGAAGCTAAGCGCGCCGCGACCGCTTGCACGGCCGGCCCGAGTCCGCCCGCGATACCCCGCGGCACCAGTATCGTGCCGAAGCGGCGCATAAGCCAATCGACGAGCGGCCAGCCGCGGGCATAAGCGGTGAAGGAAGCGCCTGACGCGGCGATCAAGGCCAATCCATCCGTCCAGGACGCGTGGTTAGCCACGATGAGTCCATCTCCCGGCGGCCGGTTTCCCCGTTCGCGCAGGCGTAGGCCCAAGGCGAATAAAACAAGTCGAGCGGATGCGCTCCTGAAGCGCCTCGCGGCCTTGCCTGATCCGCCAGTGTCGAGGAAGGGGGATAGCAGGGCCGTTGCCGCCGCTACAGCGGCTATCGCCGCGGCCGCGCCGGTAAGCCGCGCGATGG
>JBGSKZ010000394.1:0-13695 GCA_041741035.1 Treponematales bacterium | reverse complement strand
CGACGCGGTCGTTACCCTGCCCGCGGAGTGGTCGAGCTACCCCCTGCGCGGCATAGACGGCCGCGGCTACGCTAGCTGGCGCCTGCGCATAGAGGGGCTCGAGCCCGGCGGCGCCTACGCGCTCAAGCTCAATTCTTTCCTGAGCGCGGGACGGGTGTACGCCAATGGCGTCCTCATAGACTCCCATGGCGAGCCCGGCCGCAGCAAGGCGGAGGAGCGGCCCGGCTGGTATTCGCGCGCGGCCTACTGCGAAGCCGACGCGGACGGTCGCATAGAGCTGGTACTGCAGGTATCCAACTTTCACGACCGCTCCGGCGGGCTGCGCTCCAGCATAATGTTCGGCAGGCCCCAGACGGTAGCGGCCCTGCGCGAAAGGGCCGTGGCCTACGAGCTTTTCGTCGTGGGCGCCATACTGGCCATGGGCGCGTACTATCTGGGCCTCTACGCCTTCAGGCGCAAGGACAGGGCCGCGCTATGGTTTAGCCTCCTGTGCATCGTGCTCGGCCTGCGCGTGCTCTTCTATGACGAATACTTTATCCTGGCCATTTTCCCCGGCATGGGTTTCCGCGCGCTGTTCGTGCTCGGCTACCTGAGTTTTTGCGGCGGCGTCATGCTATTCCCCGCCTTCGTGCGGGCTACCTTTCCGGACGAGTATCCGGCCTGGGCCGTGTGGGCTGCGGGCGCCGTATCCCTAGCGTATGGGCTCATCGTCATCGTCGCCCCCAGTTTCTTCACCTCCTCCATACTGCGCTGGTACCAGCTGGCGGCGGTGCTCACGGGCCTCGGCATAGCCGCGGGCATAGCGCTCGCCGGCATAAGGAAGCGCAAGGGCGCGGGGCTCTTCGGCCTCGGCTTCCTCCTTATCTTCGGGGCCATGGTGCATGACGTGCTCGTATCGGCCGGCCTCATTACCGGCGTATTCGTCACCCAGCTCGGCCTCGTGGGCTTCCTCTTCACCCTGTCGCTCAACCTGACGCGGCGCTTCGCCGGGGCCTTCTCCATGGCCGAGCGCCTCTCGGGCGACCTTAAGCGGGTGAATCAGTCGCTGGAACGCTTCGTCCCCAAGGAATTCCTGGGCTTCCTCGAGAAGACCTCCATAGAGGAGATCAATTTGGGGGATCATAGCGCCCAGGACATGGCGGTGCTCTTCGCCGACTTGCGCGGCTTTACCCGCATAGCGGAGCGCCTATCCGCCGAGGACACCTTCTCTTTCATCAACGAGTACCTGGCCCATGCCGGGCCTTCGGTGCGCGCGCACGAAGGCTTCATAGACAAGTACATGGGCGACGGCTTCATGGCTCTCTTTCCCCTAGGCGCCGAGGCCGCCCTGGACTGCGCGCTCGACATACAGCGCCAGATGGCCCTCTACAACGAGGAGCGCGGCCGCAAGGGCCTGGGCCCGGTATCCATAGGCATGGGCATACACGAGGGGCCGCTCATGCTCGGCACGATAGGCGAGGCCGCCCGCATGGACGGCACGGTCATATCGGACGTGGTCAATACCGCGAGCAGGCTGGAAGGCGTGTCCAAGGAATACGGGCTTTCGGTGGCCGTGAGCGAGCGCATACTGGCATCCCTGCCCGATCCCACCAAGTACCACATGCGCTTCATAGGCAAAGTGCGGGTGAAGAATAAGAGCAACGCGGTATCGGTGTTCGAGATCTACGATTGCGACGCGCCCGCCATCATTACGCGCAAGGATCGCGCCAAGGCCGAATTCGAGCGCGGCCTGGCCGCGTACTATGCCCGCCGCTTCGACGAGGCTAAGAGTCTCCTGGAGGCAGCCGACCTCATACTGCCCGGGGACGGGCCCACGCTGCGCTACCTCAACGAGATAGCGCGCTGGCGCGGCCTCGTCAAGGATGAAAGCGCGCCTGACCTAAGCTAGGGCCGAGAGCGAGACGCGGCGGCTTGCCCCGCCGCTTCCCTCTGTTTGCGGCGGCCGCGCTCGATTGCACATCCCGGTGGTTTTTGCTACAGTATCCCCATCACCGGAGGGCCTGCACATGAAAGCCGTCGAGCTCGCGAAAGCCTACGACCCCAAAGAATTCGAAGACCGCATTTACGCGGCCTGGAAACAGGAAGGCCTGTTCCAGCCCAATGCGGGCGTCCGCGACGGCGCCTCGAAGAAGCCCTTCGTCATCGTTATACCTCCCCCTAACGTGACCGGCGTGCTCCACGTGGGCCACGGCCTGAATAATTCGCTGCAGGACATACTGGTGCGCTATCACCGCATGACGGGGCGGCCCACGCTCTGGGTGCCAGGCACGGACCACGCGGGCATAGCCACGCAGCACGTGGTGGAGAAGAAGCTCCGCGAACGGGGCATAAAGCGCCGCGAGCTGGGCCGCGAGAAGTTCCTCGAGGAAACCTGGAAGGTAAAGGACGAGCACCACGCCATCATCACGAGCCAGCTTGAGAAGATAGGCGCGTCCTGCGACTGGAGCCGCGAGCGCTTCACTATGGACGCGGGCCTCTCCAACGCCGTACGGGAAGTTTTCGTCACGCTCTACGAGCGCGGCCTCGTGTACAGGGGCAAGTACCTGGTGAACTGGTGCTGCTCCTGCGGTACCGCCCTGGCGGACGACGAGGTGGAACACGAGGACGCCTCCGGAGCCATGTACCACATACGCTATGAGTACGCCGACGGCTCGGGCTCCATAGAGATAGCCACCACCAGGCCTGAGACCCTCTTAGGCGATACCGCGGTGGCCTGCCATCCCGAGGACGAGCGCTACAAGGCCCTCGTGGGCAAGAAGCTTACCCTGCCCCTGGCGGGACGCGAGATCCCGCTCATAGCCGATAGCTACGTGGACCGCGAGTTCGGCACGGGCCTCGTGAAGATCACTCCCGCGCACGACCCCAACGACTTCGAGGTGGGCAATCGCCACAAGCTCGAACGCATAAACATCCTGAACCCGGACGGCACCCTCAACGAGAACGTGCCCGAGAAATACCGAGGCCTCAAGGCCAAGGACGCGCGCGCTCTCGTAGTCGAGGACCTCAAGGCCCTCGGCCTCTTCGTGGCAGAAAAGCCCATACAGCACTCTGTGGGCCATTGTTACCGCTGCCATAGCGTCGTGGAGCCCTACCTGTCCGAGCAGTGGTTCGTGAAGATGAAGCCGCTCGCCGAGAAGGCGCTCAAGGCCTGGCGCGACGGCGACGTCAAGTTCTACCCCCAGCGCTGGGAGAATACCTATGAACATTGGCTCACGAACATCAGGGATTGGTGCATAAGCCGCCAGCTCTGGTGGGGGCACCGCATACCGGTGTGGTACTGCGACCACTGCGGCTGGTTCGGGGCGGAGCGCGAAGAGCCCACCATATGCCCCAAGTGCAAGTCCACGGAACTGAGGCAGGACGAGGACGTGCTGGACACCTGGTTCAGCTCCTGGCTCTGGCCCTTCAGCGTCATGGGCTGGCCCAAAGACAGCGCGGATCTGCGCAAGTATTACCCCACTACCGCGCTAGTTACCGGCTACGACATCATATTCTTCTGGGTGGCCCGCATGATCATGGCGGGCATGGAGTTCATGGGGGCGGCGCCGTTCCGAGACGTGTACATAACCACGCTGGTGCGCGATAAGCATGGCCGCAAGATGTCCAAGAGCCTGGGCAACGGCATAGACCCCCTGGAGATCGTGGACGAGTACGGCGCGGACGCCCTCAAGTTCACGCTGGCTTTCCTGACGAGCCAGGGGCAGGACGTGCTCATCGACAAGGAAAGCTTCAAGCTGGGCTCCAAGTTCGCCAACAAGGTGTGGAACGCCAGCCGCTTCATACTCATGAACCTCGAGGGCAGGGAACTGGTCTTTAACCCTTCCCTGAACGACGCCGACCGCTGGATATACCATCGCCTGGGTGCCTCCGCCAAGGCGATGGCCGAGGCTTTGGCTAATTATCGCTTCAACGACGCGGCCTCCACCGTATACGAGTATTTCTGGAACGACTTCTGCGACTGGTACCTCGAGGCCACCAAGCTGTCCACCCGCTCCGAGGACGAGGCCGAGCGCGACCGCGCGGTGACGGTGCTCCTGGACGTGCTCGCCGAGTCGCTGGCCCTGCTGCACCCTTCCTGCCCTTCGTCACCGAGGAGATTTACGGCAAGCTGCCCAACGCCAAGGGCAGGCTCATCGTGCGCGCCTATCCCAAGGACGAGGAAGGCCGGCGGAATCCGGCGCTGGACGCCCAGTTCTCCGCTCTCAAGGAACTGGTGAGCCTCGTGCGCTCGCTCCGCAGCGAGTTCGGCATAGCGCCCGAAAAGAAGCTGCGCGTGGCCGTGCGCCTGGACCAGGGCCGCGACGGGGAAGGCTTCCTGGCGCGTAACGCCGAGCTGGCGGCCCTGCTCACGAACGCCGAGTCCGTATCCTTCGTTACGGCCAAGCCCGAGGGCGCCCTCGCCCTGGCCGGCCGCGGCTTCGAATGCTACGTGTTCGCCAGGGAGGCCGTGGACGCCGCCCAGCTTGCGGCGCGCTTCCGCAAGGACGCCGATAAGGAGAGCCAATTCGCCGCCAGGGTGGCCGCCAAATTGTCGAATGAGGGTTTTACTTCCAGCGCCCCTGCCGATGTTATAGCTAAGGAACAGGAAAAACTCGATGAAGCGCGCGCGCGCGTGGCTAAGCTGGAGAAGTACCTCGCGGACTTGGCATAGGGGGATGTATGAATAGCCGGGGCAAGCCCCTCGGAGAGCAAAACCAGGATACTCATTCCATGGCGCAGGACGAAATGATCCGGCTCAGGGGAATGCATCTGGCGCCCTATATACAATTGGCTACCACGCTCATAGGCAAGCGCAGGCGCTCGGGCGGGAATATGTTCCGCCATCAGATCGATACCATGGCCATACTCATGGATTACGGCTACATCGACGGCATACTTCTCAAGGCCTCGGTCATACACGATCTCCTGGAGGATATCCCCGGTTTCGAGCGGGACCGCATACTGGAGATAGACGACGAAAGCCCCCTCGTATTTAAGCTGGTCATGGAAGTGACCAGGCGGCAGGTGGAGAGCAAGGGCGAGTTCCTTACCCGGATTCTTGAGTACGGCTCGCCGCTCGCGCTGGTGCTCAAGGCGGCCGACCGCATAAGCAATATGATATCCGTAGGCTATACCACCGACGTGGAGTTCATACGCCGCTACACCGACGAGACCGAACGCTATATTTATCCGATCGCCGAGCGGGCCAATCCCGCTATGCGCGCGGAATTGGAAGAGCTCGTGAAGACGAGGCGGGAATTCCTGTCCCGCTGCTTCGAAATTTGATATTCAGCTAGGAGCTATTCATGCCCAAAGAGTGGACCAAGGCGAGCATCGCCAAGACCATCGATCACACGGTTCTCAAAGCGGTAGCCACGGAGCAGCAGGTACGCGAACTCTGCGTGGAGGCCAAAGCCAACGGCTTTGCCAGCGTATGCGTCAATCCCTGCTGGGTGCCCCTGTGCGCCAAGGAATTGCAGGCCAGCAAGGTGCTGGTGTGCACCGTCATTGGCTTTCCGCTCGGCGCCAATGCCAGCGCCATAAAGGCGGAGGAGGCCAGGCTGGCCGTGAAGCAGGGCGCCGACGAAGTGGATATGGTCATAAACATAGGCGCGGCTAAGTCCGGCGAGTGGAAGGCCGTGGAGGACGATATACGCGAGGTCGTCAAGGCGGCCGATAAGGCTACGGTCAAGGTCATAATAGAGACCTGCTATCTGAACGACGCGGAAAAGGTGCGCGCCTGCGAGGCGGCCATGAGGGCCGGCGCCCATTTCGTTAAGACCAGTACCGGCTTCGGAACCGGCGGCGCCAGCGCCGACGACGTGCGCCTGATGCGCAAGACCGTAGGCGATAAGCTCAAGGTCAAGGCTTCGGGCGGCATACGCAGCTACCATGACGCCATACAGATGCTGGAAGCCGGCGCGGATCGACTGGGCGCTTCGAGCGGCGTGGCTATCGTGGCTGAATTGCCGGAGTAAGGGCTTTCTACGGATAGAAGGAGGGGCTGGGTATGCGTATCGCTCGTTTTATGATAGTGCTCGTAACCTTAACCCTCTTTGCCTCCTGCGCGGCCGAGGAAACGCGCGCCCCGGTGCTGGAGGAGGAGGGCGCGGTCCCCTCCATAGGCATCGTCCTTGAACTGGGCGGGCGCGCCGACCTGGCTTCCAATGCGCTTGCCTACCAGGGCCTTTTACAGTTCGCGCGCGAGCAGCGCGGCCGCATCATAGGCGACGAAAGCGCGGCCTTCGGCAACGCCGTGGACCTGTATGTGCTCGAGCTGCGCGATGCCGGCGCCAGCCGCGAAGCCCTGGTGCGCAGCCTTGCCGAGGAGGGGCGCAACCTCGTCATCGCCCTTGGCTTCCTGTTTTCCGACAGCATGGCCGCCGTGGCCCGCGATTACCCCAAGACGGACTTCCTCCTCGTGGACGGCCACGTGCCCGACCTGAGCGCGCGCTCCAATCTTGCCTGCGTACAGTTCGCCGAGCATGAAGCCGCCTTTATCGTGGGAGCCTACGCAGGGCTTTACGCGGCGCGGGAGGCCCCGGGCTCCAAGCTCGGCTTCGTAGGCGGCATGGATCTGCCCATTACCCAGAAATACCTAAGCGGCTTTAGCGCCGGCGCGGCTACCGCCAATCCCGTTTTCCGGCCTACGGGCTCGGTGCTCTACGCCTTCGTTGACCGGAGCGCGAACGCGTTCGTCGACCCCAAGAGGGCGTCCGAATTCGCTTCGGTGCTCTACCAGCAGGGCAATTCCGCGCTTATATTCGCCGCCGCGGGCTCCTCTAACAGGGGCGTTGCCGAGAGCGCCGAGCGCTTCGGCAGGAAGCTCATCGGGGCGGACCTGGACCTGGGTAAGGCCTATGCTTCCAGCGATGACCCTACCCTGCGCGCCCTGTCCGGCCTCGTGCTGGGCTCGGCACTGAAGCGGGTGGATAGGGCCGTGTACGAGCCCTGCAAGGACCTAATGGACGGCTTCCGCCTGGTGGGCGGCTACAAGACCTACGACCTGGCCAACGACGGCGTAGGCTACCTCCTGCCTGAGCTGGACGAGGGGGACGCCGCCCAGATCGCCGCCCTGGCCGACCGGCTCAAGCGTGGCGAGCTCGTCGTGCCGGAAAACTCCGCGGCCTTAAGCGACTACCTGGGGCGGCTCTAGCGCCGCCGGCCCCGCCTTTGCGGCTCGCAGCGTTTTTTGCTTGTATTCTGTTTTTTTGTGTTGTATGATGCTAGGCCCTAGTTCAGCATGGAGAGCATAGAAGCCCTCCGCGCAGGTACGGGACGGAGGCTTTGTGCCTCCGTATGTTCCTTAAACGTGAAGGAAGGCTTTTAATGAAATCCAAGATTTCCATTCTTGTAGCCCTGCTCCTCATTGTATCGACCGTCGCCGTATTCGCAACGGGTACCAAAGAAGCAGCCCCCGCCGGCGCCGCCAAATTCAAGGTAGGCCTCGTTACCGACTTGGGCGGTATAGACGACAAGTCCTTCAATCAGAGCACCTGGGAAGGCGTCGTACGCTTCGCCAAGGCCAAGGGCCTTGCCCAGGGCAGCGACTATAAATACCTCCAGTCTTCCGCTGAGGCCGACTATGTTCCCAACCTCTCCACCTTCGCCGACGAGAAGCTCAACCTGATCGTGGCCCCCGGCTTCCTCTTCGAGAAAGCCATGGGCGAAGTAGCCGACAAGTATCCCCAGCAGAAGCTCCTCGTTATCGACACCGTGGTGCAGAAGCCCAACGTGGTAAGCGCGGTATTCGCCGAGCACGAAGGCTCCTACCTCGTCGGCGTGGCCGCTGGCCTCAAGGCCAAGGCTGACGGCAAGACCATACTCGGCTTCATCGGCGGTATGCAGTTCCCCCTCATCGAGCGCTTCCAGGCCGGTTTTGAGCAGGGCGTCAAGGCCGTGTTCCCCGAAGCCCGCATACTCGTCGACTACGCCGGCGATTTCGGCGCACCCGATAAGGGCCAGGCCCTTGCCCAGAAGCAGTACAACGCCGGCGCGTACATCATTTTCCACGCGGCGGGCGGCACCGGCAACGGCATGATCAAGGAAGCCAAGGAACGCTCCGAGAAGGGCGACATGCGCTGGGCCATAGGCGTGGACAAAGACCAGTACAACGACGGCGTGTACGGCACCAAGTCCGCCGTGCTCACCTCCATGATGAAGCGCGTAGACGTAGCGGCCGAGACCGTGGCGCAGATGACCTTTGACGGCCAGTTCCCCGGCGGCACCGTGATGGTGTTCTCCCTGAAGAACAACGGCGTGGGCATCCCCGACACCAACCCCAACCTGTCCGCGGCTATCGTGGCCACGGTAAAGGAATACGCCCAGAAGATTTCCGCCGGAACCCTCAAGGTATCCGAGGTTCCCGCCAAGTAACTCTCTTCGCTTAGATGAAGCGGCTGCCCCCGTGGCGGCCGCTTTTTTTATGTGCGCGGCCTACGCCTTGGCACTGAGCCGCGCCTTAGCGCTAAAAAACAGGCGATTGCACCTTCCAAAAAACGCGCACCCGTAGTATCCTGACTCACTTTCCTTATTAGCGCTAACGCGTTTTTCCCATGGTACATGGGGGTATTTTGAGCGCCGAGAGGCGCGCGCAGAGCGTACTACAAGGTCAAGAACCGTCGGCCAAGGCCGGCGCATTAACATTTTCGGGGGCACGCGATGGCATACATCATCGAGATGCTCAACATCACGAAGGACTTTCCCGGCATCAGGGCCAATGACGACGTTACCCTCCAGGTAGAGCAGGGTTCCATCCACGCCCTCCTTGGCGAAAACGGCGCGGGCAAGTCAACGTTGATGAGCATCCTGTTCGGCCTTTACCAGCCCGAGAGCGGCTCTATCCGCATACGCGGCAAAGAGGTGAAGGTAAGCGATCCTAACGTGGCGAACGAGCTAGGCATAGGCATGGTGCATCAGCACTTTAAGCTCGTGCATAACTTCACGGTAACCGAGAACATCGTGCTCGGCCTTGAGCCGCGCAGGGGCCTGGTCCTGGATATCCCGGCCGCCTCCAAGAAGGTGATAGAGCTGTCTAAGCTCTATGGCTTGGACGTGGACCCGAACGCCAAGATCGAGGATATATCCGTAGGCATGCAGCAACGCGTCGAGATACTCAAGATGCTCTACCGCGACGCCGAGATACTCATCTTCGATGAGCCCACCGCGGTGCTTACGCCGCAGGAGATCCGCGAGCTCATAGCCATCATGCGCAGGCTGGTGCAGGAAGGCAAGACTATCCTGCTCATCACCCACAAGCTAAAAGAGATCAAGGAAGTGGCCGATACCTGCACGGTGCTCCGCCGCGGCAAGCTCATAGGCACGGTGCCCGTTAAGGACGCCAGCGAGGCGCGGATGGCGGAGATGATGGTGGGCCGCGAGGTCAACTTCTCCGTCGATAAGGCTGAGGCGGCGCCCGGCGAGGTCGTGCTTGAGATACAGGATCTCTGCGTAAAGAACAGCAAGGGCCTCCTGGGCGTTAAGACCCTTTCGCTGCAGGTGCGCAGAGGCGAGATACTCGGGCTCTGCGGCATAGACGGCAATGGCCAAACCGAGCTTATACAGGCCCTTACCGGCCTAACCAAAATAGAGTCCGGCAGCGTGCGCATACACGGCCAGGATATAACCCACCTGCCCGTGCGCCAGCGCCTGGACAAGGGCTTAGGCCACATACCCGAGGATAGGCACCGCCACGGCCTCATCCTGGACTTCAGGCTCGACGAAAACATGGTCGTCCATAGCTACGGCAGGCCGCCCTTCGCCCATTACGGCGTGCTGGACTACAACGCCATACGCAAGAACTCGGAGCGGCTTATAGCCGAATTCGACGTGCGCGCGGGCAAAGGCCCCGCCACCCTGGCCCGCTCCATGTCCGGCGGCAATCAGCAGAAGGCCATCCTAGCGCGCGAGATAGACCGCTCCCCCGAGGCCTTCATCGTATCGCAGCCCACGCGAGGCCTGGACGTGGGAGCCATAGAGTACATCCATAAGCGCATAGTCGCCGAGCGCGACAAGGGCAAGGCCATACTGCTCATATCGCTCGAGCTCGACGAGATACTCGACGTGTCCGACCGCATAGCCGTTATCTACGGCGGCGAGATCGTGGGCATCGTGGACGCGAAAAACACCGACGAGAACGAGCTGGGACTCATGATGTCCGGCTCCGTCAGGAAGGCCGTCTAGCCATGGCATTAAACAGCGAAAGCACAAACAAGCGCCGCAAAGTATTGATACCCCTCGTGGCCGTGGGCCTGGGCTTCGTGCTGGGATCCATCGTCGTCATCATCACCGGCAAGAGCCCTCTCCTCATGTTCAACGCCATCATCCAGGGCATTACCGGCCTGAACCTGATGAGCGGCAGCTTCAATCCGAGGCACAT
The DNA here is from genome assembly GCA_041741035.1 of Treponematales bacterium. Classification (GTDB taxonomy): domain Bacteria; phylum Spirochaetota; class Spirochaetia; order Treponematales; family UBA12059; genus UBA5200. Next base: position 3,338 of record JBGSKZ010000394.1, on the reverse strand, counting down.
AGGCGAACTGGTCGTGCAGGCCATGCCCATAATCCTTACCGGCCTCTGCGTAGGCTTCGCCTTCCGCACCGGCCTGTTCAACATAGGCGCCGAAGGGCAGCTCATGATGGGCGCCCTCGCCGCCACCGCCGTGGCGCTCTCGGTCAAGGCTCCCGCGGCCGTGCACGTGCCCTTGATACTGTTGGCGGGCATGGGCGCGGGCGCCATCTGGGGCGCCATACCCGGCTACCTCAAGGCGCGCTTCAACGTGCACGAGGTGGTCGTCACGATCATGCTTAACTACACGGCGCTCCACTTTAACAATTGGACCATACTCAACGTGTTCGGCTCGGTGGATAGGGTAAAGACCGCCGAATTCCCCGTCACGGCACTGCTCAAGGATCCCTGGCTGGCCAGCTTCACCAACGGCTCGCGCCTCAACTGGGGATTCGTGCCGGTTATCCTGGCCGTGCTGGCTTACTGGTTCATACTGGAGAAGACTTCTTTCGGCTACGGCCTCAGGGCCGTGGGCTTCAACAAGGACGGGGCCAAGTACGCGGGCATGAAGGTGGAGCGCAATGTCGTGCTGTCCATGGTCATAGCCGGCGCCTTCGCCGGGCTGGCCGGCGCAATCATAACCACAGGCACCTTCAGCTTCGGCAGGGCCCTGCCCGCCGCCGAGGGCTATGGCTTCGACGGCATAGCGGTGGCGCTCGTGGGCATGAACTACGCCCCCGGCATACTGCTCGCCGGCCTCCTCTTCGGCGTGCTCAAGTCCGCCGGCCCCCTTATGCAGTCGGCGGGCATACCGCGCGAGATAGGCGGCATCATCCAGGCTTCCATAGTCATGTTCGTGGCCATGAAGCTGGGCATAGAGCGCATTATCGATATAGCCAAAGGCAAGAGAGCCGATAAGGCTGCCGCCGCGGCGGCGGACGACGCCGCCGGGGAGGTGGGGGTATGAACCTGAACCTGATACTGGAAATGTTCCCCATAGCCCTCATGTTCGCCGCGCCCATAGTCATAGCGGCTTTGGGAGGGCTCTTCAGCGAGCGCTCGGGCGTCGTAAACATAGCCCTTGAGGGCATCATGATGGTGGGCGCCTTCGCGGGAGCCACGGCAACCGTAGTGCTCGAGCCCATCATGCCAGGCTGGGCGCCCTGGGTAGGCCTGCTCGTCGGCATCATGGCGGGCATGCTGTTCTCGCTCCTGCATGCCTTCGCCAGCATTAACCTCAAGGCCGACCAGGTCATATCGGGAACCGCCCTCAATATATTGGCCGGCGGCCTTACCGTATACCTCTGCCAAATCATCTTCAATCAGCAGCGTACCCGCGCGTTCAGCTCGGGCCTGCGCAAGATGACCGTGCCCCTGCTCGAGCGCATACCCCTAATAGGGCCTATGTTCTTCCAGGAGATTTATCCCACCTTCTATGTGGCCATGGCCCTCGTGCTGCTTACCTACTTCGTGGTGTTCAAGACGCCCTTCGGCCTGCGCCTGCGCTCCTGCGGCGAGCATCCCCAGGCCGCGGCTTCGATGGGCATCAACGTATACCGCATTCGCTACGCTGGCGTGGTCATATCCGGCGCGCTCGCGGGTTTAGCGGGCGCCACCATGGTGCTCACGCAGGATATCCAGTACACCCTCTCGAGCATACACGGCACGGGCTTCATAGCCCTCGCGTCCCTCGTGTTCGGCAAGTGGAATCCTTGGGGCGTGCTCGGGGCCGGCTTCTTCTTCGGTTTCGCCCAGATTCTGGCGTTCTATGCCAAGGATATCACCTTCCTGGCCGCGTTGCCCCAGGAGATGTTCTATATCTTGCCCTACGTCCTCACGATAGTGGCCCTCATGGTATTCGCCGGCAAGACCGTAGGTCCCAAGGCGGCCGGCGAGATATACGACCAGGGCAAGCGCTAAACGGAGTACGCGAGAGCGATGATAAGCGACAATGAGCTTATAGCCTTCGGGCTTACGGTATTCGCTGGGCTGGCTACGGGCATAGGCAGCCTCATCGCTCTCTCCACGAAGAAAATGTCGCCGAAATTTCTGTCGGTGTCGCTGGGCTTCTCCGCGGGGGTCATGATATACGTGTCCCTCGTGGAGATATTCCAGAAGGCCAAGGAACCCCTGATAGCCTACTTCGGCCTTCGAGGAGGCTCCTGGGCCACGGTGGCGGGCTTCTTCGCGGGCGTCGCGGTCATAGCGCTCATAGACCGCCTCATACCCGAGAGCATCAATCCCCATGAGGCGCACACCAAAGAAGAAGTGGCTGCGCATGAAATGGTTCCGCCCGGCCAGGGCGTGCTGCGGCACAAGGACCAGAAGCGCCTACTCCGGATGGGGCTCTTTACCGCCCTGGCGGTGGCCATACACAATTTTCCCGAAGGCCTGGCTACCTTCCTGGCGGCCCTGCGCGACCCGGGCTTGGGCGTAGCCATAGCGGTGGCCATAGCCATACATAACATACCCGAGGGCATATCCGTGGCCGTGCCGGTGTTCTACGCCACGGGCTCGCGCAGTAAGGCCTTCTGGTACTCCTTCGCCTCGGGGCTCGCCGAGCCCGTGGGCGTGATCATCGGCTATACCATATTGCGGCCGTTCATTAACGACGCGGTCTTCGGTTTCCTATTCGCCAGCGTGGCCGGCATTATGGTGTACATATCGGTGGACGAGCTTTTGCCCTCGGCGCGGGAATACGGCGAGCATCATCTGGCCATAGGCGGACTCTTCGCCGGCATGGCCGTCATGGCCGTGAGCCTCCTGCTGTTTATCTAGTACGCGCTGAATATGCGGGCGAAATCGGCGGCGCAGCGCTCGAAGGCCGCGCATATTTCCGGGTCGAAATGCCTGCCTGACTGACCCAGGATAAAGGCCATCGTTTCTTCGTGCGACTGCGCCTCTTTATAGGGGCGCTTCGAGCGCATGGCGTCGTATACGTCGGCCACGCTCATGATGCGGCCGCCTAAGGGTATGGCCGCGCCCGCCAGGCCCCGGGGGTAGCCCGTGCCGTCCCAGCGCTCGTGATGGCCCCCGACGATCTCGAAGGCGGCCGTGGCGTATTCGGCCCCCACGTCCCGCCAGGAAGCCCGTTCCAGGATGCGTTCGCCGATAAGGGGATGTTCCTTGATCGCGGCCCATTCTTCTGGGTTAAGGGCGCCGGGTTTCTGTAGTATGGCGTCGGGCACGCCGAGCTTGCCTATATCGTGCAGCCTGGCCGTGGAAGCGTAGAGCTCGGCCTTAGCCTGATCGAGTCCGGACGCGCCGGCATCGATCAGCGCCATGCATAATATGCCTACGTAGCGGGCCGAGCGCCATACGTGCTCGCCGGTTACGTCATCCTTGGCCTCGGCCGCCCCGGC
>JBGSKZ010000393.1:0-1581 GCA_041741035.1 Treponematales bacterium | reverse complement strand
GCCCGGTCGGCGGCCTCCTGGCCCAAGGCCGCGGCGAGGAAGCGCTTGGCCGTGCGCTGGTTCTCCACGATGAATTCCGACGTGGCGCCGAGTATTTCCAGCAGGCGGGGCGACAGCTCGCGCTTTGGATCGCCGTCCGCTATGGGCACGGGGACGAGGTACAGGGTTCCGCTCACGTAAGGTACTCCGCGTCATGATAAAGATAGGCGGCGCTCATGGCCCCGGCGCGCTCGGCGAGCTCGTCGCTGCCGCTGAGCTCGCGTGCGGCCAGCGACAGTCCCGAGCAGAAGGATTCCACGTCCCTGCGCGCTAGGGGCAGGCGTTTGCCCGCCAGGGTGGTTTCGAGCTCGCGCATGCGCACGAGGACGTCGGAGGCTATGGCTATGCGCAGGTCCGCTATGGCGCCTTTAGCGTAGCGCGCGCAGGCGCAAAAGGTAGCCGCGCCTTGCCGGGGAAAGACGGACAGGCCCAGCGAGCGCGTCGCTATGCTGTCCCACTCCGCCAGCGGCAGCCGTATGCGCGTGATAAGCGTGGCGGGGGGTATATTCGGACGGCCATCCGGGCCTACCAATTCATGGATGCCCTTCCAGCGTACGCCGCCCGCGTCCCGCAGTTCCACCGCTGCGTCCATGCAGGACAGCGCGGCGAAGCAGGACATGAAGCGCCACCGGCTGGCTATGTTCCCCCCCAGCGTGGCTAAATTCCTTACGGCCTGGGTGCCCAGCTGCAGCGCGGCTGGGCGGAGCGGGCCGAGCAAAGAGCTCTTGGGCAGCGCGAGTAGGGAAGAAAGGCTAAGCATGGAGCCGAGCTCCAAATGCCTGTCCGAGCGGTGTATCTGCTGGAAGTCGGGTATCCTATGAAGATCCAGTATGCTTATCGACGCTTTCTTAGGCCAGGCTTCCTCATCGGCCAGGAGCAGGGTGCCGCCGGCCCAGGGGAGGGCGTCGGGCCTTCTCTTGAGAAAGGCCATAGCCTCCTGCACGCTGACGGGGCTCGCTACTTCGTCAACGACCATGCGCGTACCTCCCGCCTTCTTTGTCTTCAAGGGCATAGCGGGCGGCTTCGAGCAGGGCCGAAGGCGCCGAACAGCTGCAATGTATGGACGACAGGAGTTCCGCCACCTCCTCGTCCTCGAATCGGGCGCTGTGCTCGATAAGGTAGCCGAGGGCCATGCTGTAGGCTCCCTTGCAGAAAGCGCAGAGGTCCAGCCCCGCTTTCTTAAGCGCTTCCGTAGCCTTGTCGTGTTCTTCGGTGTTGAGGAAGCCTTCATAGCTTACGACCTCTGCGCCGCGTACGCGGAAAGCGGTCACTATGCACGCGTTGACCGGCTTGCCTTCGAGCAGCACGAGGCACTTGCCGCAGAGCCCCACGCCGCAATCCCCTATGACGCTGCGCAGCTTGAAGCGCTCGCGGAGCAGGTCGACGAGGCGCTCCATGGGCTCGGCCTGCACCGATACGTCTTCGCCGTTCAGGATGAAGTCTATAGTCATGCTCGGCTCTCCCCGCGGGCGCGCCTGTCGAGAGGCAGCTCGAGGACCGCCTCGTCCATGGCCTGGCTCAGCGCGCTCGCGAAGGCCGCGG
>JBGSKZ010000392.1:0-1592 GCA_041741035.1 Treponematales bacterium | reverse complement strand
GAAGCCTGCGCGGGGCTCGCGGAACTCGAGGGGGCCGCGCTATAGATCGGGGAGGCTTTAGCAGCGGGCGCGCTGCCGGCCCCGGCCGCTTCGAAGCCCGGTATAACGATACCCTTCTCCTTGAGCGCGGCGATGCCCTGGGAGAGCCAGCTATCCTGCCCATGGTCGCGAAGGTGCTTAAGGTGCGCGCTTAGGGTTGCCGCGCCCTTGGGGAGTATGTGCTCGATGACCCGACGCTCGTCGTATTCCTCGGCTTCCTTCTCGGTGACCGTTATAGCGCCTTGGGGGCACTCCCCTATGCAAGCGCCTAGGCCGTCGCACAGGCTCTCGCCTATAAGCCTGGCCTTGCCTTCGATTATCTGCAGGGCGCCTTCATGGCAGCCGCCCACGCAGTTGCCGCAGCCGTCGCAAAGGTCCTCATCGATCTCTATAACCGTTCGCTTCATGTCGTCCCCCTTGATTATGACCGGCTTCATGAGCCTTATAGTTATTTTGGTACCACTTTACATATTATAGCGCACCTAAGGTCAGCGCGCGCCTATACGGCTCGCTAGCGCTGCATGGCCGGCTTGGTATTGCCGTCGGCGCCTATGTCGGCGATCGTGCGCGACGCGAGATGCTCTACGAGCTGATTGGCGTGCCGGGATAGCTCCTTGCCGAAAATGCAATTGGCCGGGCTGCAATGGTCCGTGCGAAAAGGGCAGAAATCGCCGCTTAAGGGGCCGTACACCGCCTCGATGGCCTCTTTAAAGCTTATGCTCGTCGCCGCCTTGGCCAACGCGAAGCCGCCGTTCGGCCCTTTGACCGAACGCGCGAGGCCGGTGCGCACGAGGCGCTGCATGACCTTGGCCAGGTGGTTTTCGCTGGCTCCTATCGAGGCGGCGAGATCCTTGCCCTGTACGAGGCGCCCGGGTTCGGCGGCGAGTCCGGCTAGCGCGTGCACCGATATGAGGGCCGCGTCGGAAAGGTGTACTATAGTGTTCATAGGTATTACGGTATCACTATACCTTTAAACGGTTTTGCTGTCAATCCCCTTTTAGTTCCCCGAAGCTTATGTATGGACTCCGGAGAACGCAAGCCATAGCGGCATGGGGACTCGCTTAACGCTACCGGATGCGGCGCTTAGCCCCGAGCCACAAGCTTCGGGGAACTAATAGCGGCTTTACCTGGTGCCCGGAGCTACGTATACTATGGCCCGATCGCGGAGGCAACCATGAGCATATTTTTTTCCATAGAGGACCGTGAGGGCGAGCCGCTTACCGAGGCCTTCGAGCTTATGAGCATACCCAAGCGCTTCCCGCGCGACTCGGGTCTCTTCCTTCGCTTCGTGGGCGACGTCGAGGACGCGTCCTTCAACGCGCTGCAGGCTCCCGGCCTGCTCGCCGAGCTTGAGGCCCTTGCGGCGGCCGGCCCCGGGCTTAGCGAAGCCGAGGCGAAAGAGCTTAACCGCCTGCTGTCCGTATGCCGCAAACACTTGAATAAACGGCATATGCACCTGCGCATTTACGCGGAAGGCGGGAAGTGACGCGCGAGCGACCCCGCTACGCCCTGCGCGGCGCGGAACTGCTCGTGAGGGCGGGAGCGGCCTTCGC
>JBGSKZ010000391.1:0-1215 GCA_041741035.1 Treponematales bacterium | reverse complement strand
CTGCGCCACCGGGAAGCCGCCTATGCTCTCGGCCGCGGCGCAGGCCTCCGCGGCGGTAGCGGGAGACAGCCCGTCTCCCACCATGGCCCAGGGAGCGGTGGGAATGCTGGCGGCGTCGAGGAGGCGCTTCTGCCCGGCCTTATCCTGTATGAGGGCAAGCACGGCCGCCCCGGGTATTACCGGCTTGCCGGCGGCTTCTATCTCAAAGAGCGCGTCCGCGTTCACGTGCTCTATCTCGTAAGACACGACGTCCACGCGCGAAGCCAATTCCAGGATGGCCTCGCGGTCCATGAGGCCGCCTAAGACGGTCTCGTCGGCGAGCTCCGCCCCGGGCGCCGGATATTCGGGGGATAGTACCTCGATGTAGCAGAGCAGGGCTCGCGCTTCCTCTATGGTCATGCGGCCAAGCTGGCCGCCGCCTATGATGCCTATCTTCCTCATGGCCTAGGCACTGTCCGGCTCGTCGCCCTCGTCGGCTTCCGAGGCATCCGCGCCAGCCTCGTCGCCGGAACCGTCCTCGTCGCTAAAGTCGGGCACATAGCGGGCCTTGGGGTTGGGAGGGCGCAGGCCGCCGAGTTCGGGGTTGCGCATGAGGTCGCGGGGCTTCGAGCCCTGGGCCTTGCCTACTATGCCCTTCTCTTCCATGAGCTCGACGATGCGGGCCGCGCGGTTGTAGCCTATCTTGAGCTTGCGCTGCAGGTAGGAGGCGCTAGCCTTGCCCTGCGACAGCACGATCTCCAGGGCCTTCTCGAAGAGCGGGTCGTCCTCGTCCTCGTCGAAAAGGCTCGGGCCCTCGTCCTCGTCCTCGTCGTCTATGAATATCTCGTCGTCTATGTAGTCGGGCGTGCCCAGGGTTTTCACGTAGGCCACGACGCGCTCTACCTCGTCGTCGGATACGAAGGCGCCCTGCATGCGCGTGGGGAAGGCGTCCGTGGCGCTGGAGTAGAGCATATCGCCGCGGCCTAAGAGCTTCTCCGCTCCCACCATATCGATGATGATGCGCGAATCGAACTTGCTGGCCACCATGAAGGCTATGCGGCTGGGTATGTTGGCTTTGATAAGGCCGGTAATGACGTCTATGCTCGGGCGCTGGGTGGCCAGCACGAGGTGTATGCCCACGGCGCGGCTCATGGCGGCCAGGCGCGCCAGGGTGGATTCGAGCTCCTTGCCCGTGGTTGCCATGAGGTCGGCGAATTCGTCTATGACCACGACGAT
>JBGSKZ010000390.1:0-1229 GCA_041741035.1 Treponematales bacterium | reverse complement strand
CACCGACTTGCCTTTGGCGTCGAGCACGCGCAGGCTCAGGCGTTCCTGTATATCATAGGGTATATGGGGCACCGCGCCGTATTGCTCAAGGAAGGCGGTAAAGTAATTGAATTGCGCGTTGTCGTCGGAATAGCCCGCGCGGAGACCAGAAGCCGAAGGGGCAGGGCGGGCCGTTTCCGAATATCCCGAAGCGCTCAACGACGGGGATGGAGGAGGAGCTCCGGTCATGGCCTCGCCGCGTATTTCCGCGTCCTTTCGCTCCGGCTCAACGCTATCCTCAGCCGCATCGCGGCTCAACGCCTTATCGTCGACGGGAGCTCCCGCAGCAGGCGCGGCTACCGGCTCCGGAACCGGCGCGGGAAGAGTGGCGGGCGGCGTAACAGTCAGCGCTACCGTATCGGGTTCTTCCTTTGCGACGAACGCCTCTATCCCCGCATCGGGCGCGCCGGCACAGGAAAATAACGCGACGAGAGCCAACAGGCATATGCAGGCCAAGGCTGCTGCGGTCGATGCGTTCTTATGCATGATCATACCTCCGAGGATGGCTAATGTTCATCCTTGGATAGTAGTATAGCGCGGGCTTTCAACCTAATCTAACCCGTCGTTAGTTCCCCGAACCTTATTGCTTCCACGCATCCTACGAAGCCAGGGCATACTTGGGCACATAGTCCTTCCCCTCTTTCAAGGGCGTCCGGTGGGCTTTCATCCAAACCCTTATCTCTTCATCATTTAAGCGTAGCTTTGAAAGAAAGGGCCTGCCCGTGTAGTAACCCTGCATCCCTTCGCGGATCCTGAACGCGGGTACCCCCGCGGCCTGGGCATGCGTGAACGGCAGCCATAATGGCCTAATCCGGTACTGTTTCTGGTAATTGTGATAGATCTGGTAAAGCCGCATGCGCATAAGGCCGTTAGCTACATTCCGCGTGAAGCAGACGCTCTCGCGATGGAAGGCGGCGAGGTCCTTCCGCAGCTCTCGATCGTAGTAGTTCACCGAGAAGAGCGGATTCAGTAGCCCCCGCGGCGCCTGCGACGGGTGGGTCCTATGCTCCAGTCGTCCCTCAGCCATGGCCAGGCGTAGACTCGGCAATGCGGCGATGGCCTGAGGGTAGACGGGATGCTCGTCGGTCCACAGTTGCACGCCTTCCATGGCAGCCTGGTCCCAGTATCTAAGGAAGACTCCCATGAGTTCGCGGAAGGATGCCGACAGTCCCCCGCGCTTGGGTTTCCAG
>JBGSKZ010000389.1:0-1372 GCA_041741035.1 Treponematales bacterium | reverse complement strand
CCACCCCGCGCGATATTCCCATTTCCTCCTGAGAAGGCCGATACACAGTGCCAGAGTCTATCTGGCCCTTGCGAAGGCGCCGCGGAGGTGCAGGAACATGCACATGCGGAGAGCGTTCGTTTTGTCAGCAATCGCGCTCGTTGCAGCGGCTGCAATCGGGCTCGCCGGATGCGACGACTTCGTGTTTCGCACTCTCATGGAAGGCGAGGAGGGCGCGGCCTGGGCCGATTTTAGCGAGGGCATGGTCGTGGACCTGCCCGAGGGCGGCCTCATCCGCCGCTTTGAGATAGCCAAGCCCGTACTGGAGGCGGACCTGGTCATAAACGTCCCGAAGCTCAAGACCCATGGCCTTATGTATTACACGGGCGCGGTAAAAAACCTCTTCGGCTGCATACCGGGCCTCAAGAAGAGCGCCTTTCACCTGCGTTTCCCCGGCCGCGCGGAATTCGCCGCCATGCTCGCCGACCTGTACCTGGCCGTCAAGCCGGCGCTCAACGTCATGGACGCCGTCGTTGCCATGGAAGGCGCCGGCCCGAGCAACGGCAAGCCCAAGGATATCGGCCTCGTGCTCGCCTCGCGCAGCGCCTTCGCGCTTGATTGGCTGGCTGCGGGCATCATAGGCTACGACCCGGCCGACGTGCCCTACCTGGGCCTCGCGGCGCGCGACGGCCGTTACGGCCTGGATACCGCGACGATTTCCTGGACCGGCGTCGATCCCGCGGCGCGGCGCGCGCATCACTTCGAGCGGATAAAGGTGCTCAAGGAAACCGATTTCTTCCGCAGGAAGATGCCCGCCTGGCTGCACGGCCTTGCGCGCGACCTGACCGTGCCCCGCCCCTTCTTCTCCGATCGGCTCTGCGTGCGCTGCGGCGGCTGCGTGAAGATATGCCCGGCGCAATGCCTTTCCTTCCAGGACGGCAGGCAGGCGCCGCGGGTGGACTACGGCGCCTGCATACGCTGCTACTGCTGCCACGAGGTATGCCCGGCCGACGCGATCAGCCTGGCGCGCAGACCCTAATGCGGCTTAGGACACGGCGCCGAAGTTCATGAAAATAAAGGGCAGGCGTCGCCTTAGGACGTCATAGGACAGGAAACGCTTGCCTATTGCCAAATTCTCGTCCCCGCGCGCGGCGTTCTCCAGGGGGTCGTTCAGCACGCGGATGACATCCTGGACGGCCTCGTCGGTGACGAAGCCGTCTATCGTCGTCGTCCTGAAGCCCAGGGGCTCGATATCCTGCGCGTAAATAGCGTAGCGGTTGACCAATATGGGCTTGCGGTAGAATATCGCCTCCAGGAAGGCGTTGCCGAAGCCCTCATAGGTTGAGGGATAGGTAACGTAGTCGCAGCGGGCGTAGGCGTCCCACAGGGAATA
>JBGSKZ010000388.1:0-2047 GCA_041741035.1 Treponematales bacterium | reverse complement strand
GCGGAGCATATCAGGCGTATCCTCAACGCGAGCGTGGACGGCAACTGGGGTTTCGTGCCGGTGGGCGCCGACGAGATGGGCGCCATAGTTCGCGACCTGAAGCCCATACTCGATCCTGACGCCATCAGGTTCGTGGAGGATCAGGGCGTGCCGGTGGGCTGTTGCCTTGGCTTCCCCGATATAAATACTATCATCAAGAGGATAAACGGCAGGCTCTTCCCCACGGGCTTGCCGCGGCTGCTCGCAGGCGTAAAGCGGATACGCGATTACCGCCTCTGGGGGCTCGCTGTCCTGCCGGCGTACCAGAGCCTGGGCCTGGACGTGCTGCTCTACCTGCGCCTCTTCGATAGCCTGGCGGGCCGCAAGGTACGCCTTGAGGCCAACTACATACTCGAGGATAACCTGCGTATCCGGAACGCTCTCGAGAAGCTCGGCCTCAGGGCGATTAAGACCTACCGCGTATACGAAAAGGCCTTGTCTGCGCTTTAATCCGTGTCGAGCATTTTCTTGAGCGTATCGTACTTGGCCCGCACGAGCTTGATTTCTCCCTCGTTGAGCTTCGCCTCGGCCGGCATCGCCAGGAAACTCTTTTTTAAGTCCTCGATGCTGGCTATGGCGTTTGCCTTATCGGCCGCCGATATGGAGGAATCAGCGCGGATTTCCGCTATGGCGTCATCCAACTCCTTGAGCATGTCTGGGTTCTCCAGCTCGAAGGCTATGTAGGCCACAAGGGTGAAGGCGGTGCCTGCGACATAGCTAAAGCGCTCGACGCTCCAGCCCTTGCCCTTGAGGAAGGCGCTGAAGTCAGAGCCCGTGAACATGGCGGCTACCGCGCCGCCGCCGCCCGCGGCCTCAAGGCGCTTGCCCCTGGCCTCGAGCCACTGAACCGTAGCAGGCCAGTCGGCTATGAATTTCGCGAGTTCCCGCTCCGTCATGGGTGCGTCGGACTGGGCGAATACCGGTTGGCAGAATAGCGATACGAGCATGAGCGCGGCTAGGATAATGCGTAACTGTTTCATGGCGGAAATTATAGCACGCTTTGTCAAACAGTACTTAGTTCCCCGAAGCTTGTGTTTAAGCTCCTAAGTACCCAAGCTATGGTAGGGAGCTTTGCATGGCTCATGCTGGCGCTGGCTATTCAATCGTGGAGCCATAAGCTTCGGGGAACTAAGTTCGGGGAACGAAGGAAGCATATAGCCGGAGCGTGCCGGACTGGAAAAACGGAGGCGCTTGCCCGATACTGATAATCGCGGCCGGCGCTTGCGGGTCGGGTTAGGAGCCGCGATGGATGCTATGGCGTTGTCACAAGCCTTATCGGCGCTCTTGTTCGGGGCCCTCTCCGCGGGCAGCCTTCTGCTCGGCGCCTGGACCGGCGCCTTCCTAAAGCCGCCGCCGCGCGTATCGGCCGCCATTATGGCGTTTGGCGCGGGGGCCCTCTTCGCCGCGCTCTCGTTCGAGCTCATAGGCGAGGCCGTGGAGCGCCTGGAGGGCGGATTCTGGCCCATAGGCCTCGGCTGCGTGGCGGGAGGCCTCCTCTTCGTTACCCTGGACCGGGTCGTGAACAACGCCGGCGGCTTTCTCCGCAAGCGCTCCACCTTATCGCGTCGTTTGCGGACGGATAGGCGGCGCGACGTTCGCAAGCTTTTCGAGAGCCTGGCCAAGGTTCCGCTCTTCGCCAGCCTGCCCCCTACGGCCCTGCGCAGCCTCGCGGATCAGGTGAGCCGCGTTCGCTGCGAGGCCGGTACGCGCATCATACGCGAGGGCGAGGCCGGGGCGGAACTCTATCTCGTGGAATCGGGAAGGCTGCGGGTAAGCAAGTCAGGCGCGGCGATCGCGGAACTCGGCCCGGGCGATATGGTAGGCGAGATGGCGCTTTTAAGCGGCGAACTGCGGGCGGCCGACGTAACGGCCCTGGAGGACGCGGCTCTGCTTACCTTGCGCAAGGGGGATTTTGACCGGCTCTTGGCCTCGAGTTCCCCTCTGCGCGAAGCGGTGGAGCGCCTGTCCGGCGAGCGCCGCGAGTCGCTGGAGCGCATGGCTGCCGCGG
>JBGSKZ010000387.1:0-12779 GCA_041741035.1 Treponematales bacterium | reverse complement strand
CCAGCGCTGCCCGCGCGTTGGCGCTATCGAAGCCGCCCAAGGCTTCGACGGCGGACGCTCGCAGGTTGGGATCGTTGGATACCGATGCCCGCTCAAGCACGGCCACGGAAGAGCCGTCGCCTATCTTCCCCAGGGCGCTGGCCGCGTACATGCGCTCCACCTTGCCGGCGGCCTCATCCTCCACGATGCGAGACAGCAGCTCAAGGGCGCCGCCGGCCTTAATGGCGCCCAGCGCTACGATGATTTCCTGCTTAAGCGAAGCGCTCGCCTCTTCCGCCTCATAGGCGGCCAGCAAGGCATCGGCGCTCGCCTCGTTTCCCGAGGCCCCTATCATCTTCACCGCAGCCTGCATATAGCGCTGTTCCTCGTCGCGGAGTATGGCATAGGCGGCGGGCAGGGCCTGCCTGGATTTCAGCGCGGACAGATACGAGAACGAAGCCAGGACGAGAGCCTCCTGGTAGCTATCGCGTTCGTCTATAAAGCGCGCCGCCAGACTCTCGGCCTTATCCGAGGGCAGGGCGGCGAAATACTCGAATATGGCCACGCGCAGCTTCGGGCTATTGGAGTTTTGAAGCAGCTCGAGCAGGAGGGGGTCATAATCCTGATCTCGTTCGCTACGGAGCGCGCCTATGAGTTCTATCACCTGGGTCTCTATGCCGTAGCGCAGGGTAGCCTCGCGGCGCTGGGCCTGGCTTTCCGCCTCCTGGCCGAAAACCGCGACCGAGGCAAGGGCGAGCAACGCGAGGAAAAGCGCCGCAGGGTATCGTGTCATCGGGAAACCTCCGACTTTAAAAGGCATCATAGCTTGGAACGATACTGGGCCAGGTACTCGCGCTTGAACTGGCCGAAGCGGCGCTCTTCGATACTGTAGCGGATTTTATGCAGGAATTCATGGAGAAAAGCCAGGTTGTGGTAGCTCGCGAGCATGGAGAAGAGTATTTCGTTGTTTTTATACAAATGGCGGAGATAGGCCCTGCTGTATTCCTTGCATACCGCGCAATCGCAGGAGGGATCCGGCGCCGTAAAGTCCCGCGTATACTGAGCCTGCTTAATGGATATGGGTCCATACGAGGTAAAGAGAAGGCCGTTCCGCGCCGTGCGCGTGGGGAACACGCAGTCGAACATATCGATGCCCTGCTCCACCGCTTCCAATATGTATTCCGGCGTGCCTATGCCCATTACGTAGCGCGGCTTGTTTTCGGGTAGCAGGGCCGCCGTGAAGGCCAGGTAATGGCAGAATTGATCGAAGGGCTCGCCTACGGACAGCCCCCCTATGGCCACGCCGGGAAGGTCGAGGCTGAGTATCTCCTCCGCGCTGCGCGTTCGAAGATCCTCGAAAAAATTCCCCTGCACTATGCCGAAGAGCTTGCCCTCGAAATCGTGCTCCCGGCGCGTTGCTTCCCAATGCTGCTTGGAACGGGCGGCCCAGGCGCTCGTGAGGCGCAGGGCATTCATGGCCTCTTTACGCTCCACGCCGTAGGAGCTGCATACGTCGAGCTGCATGAAAATATCGCTGCGGAACGCGGTCTGGATATCCACCGCCAATTCGGGCGTAAGCATGTGCTTGGAGCCGTCGATGTGCGACTGGAATTTTACGCCTTCCTCGCTTATCTTCCGAAACGGCGCCAGCGAGAATACTTGAAACCCGCCGGAATCGGTAAGGAAATTCCCTTTCCAGCCGGTAAAGCCGTGCAGGCCGCCCGCCTCGCGTATAAGCTCGTGGCCGGGCCGTAAATAAAGGTGATAGGTATTCGCCAGTATTATCTCGCAGCCTATCTGGGCCAGAGAGTCCTTGCTCACCGCCTTTACGGTGGCATTGGTGCCCACCGGCATGAACACCGGCGTATGGACGCGCCCATGGGGCAAGTCTATGTAGCCTGTCCTGGCGCGGGTATCGGAGTCTCTGCTCTTGAGCGTGAATATATCAGTGCCTGGCATGAAGGGCTCGCTTTCCACCGCCGTGGGGCGGGATTATCGTGTCTATAATGGTAACGCTCACACGCGCCTCAGCCTGAACAAGGCAAGGGCGGCGGCGAGGAATAGCAGGAGAGGGGTAAAGGCGCCGGCAAGGGGGCTTATGCTCTCGCTCTTGGCCAGTAGGACGCTTATCATCTGGCTTACGTAATATACCGTGGCCCCTATGAGGCTTACGAGGAGGCTCATGAGCAGGATATTCTTCCTGAACAGGCCGGCGAGCGAAGCCGAGAGCAGGCTGACGAGCAGAGGCGTAAGCGCATAGGAGAAGCGTCGCAGGAATTCGGTCTCCTGAGCAGCCCGAGGCAAGCCGGCCCGCTTGAGGAATTCTATATGGACGGCCGCGTCCTTGAAGGGCATTTCCTCTATGGTGCGGGAGCCTCCCTTAAACGAATCGGGCGGCTCGGCGAGCCGGGGATCCTCGTAAACGGCCTGGCTCTCGTCAAGCACCCCGTCGCCGTAACGGAAAAAGCGCCGTACGCCAGAAAAACGCCAACGCTCGCCGGTCCAGGACGCCGACTGGGCGTTCATGCGCATCACGAACGATCCTTCCGTATCCCGCTCCACGAGGGTAACGCCCGCCATGCTCAGGCCCGCGGCGTCGAAATAGCGTATATTCCAGATATACCGGCCGCCCTCCCCTAGTATGGTTATATCGTTGCCGCCGGAGGGGGAGTCTCCGGTGCGGAGCAAGGCTCTCGTGTACTGTACCTTCGCGCTATAGCTGGGTATTACCACCTGGTCGTCGAATACCATGAATCCCAGCGATACCAGGGCGGCGGCCGCGAATACAGGCAGCATGAAGGAATAGAGCTGTATGCCGGAGCCGTATACCACGATAAGCTCGTTATGGGCGAAAAAATTGCCCAGGGTAAAGGACACGGAGAACAGCATGGCGATAGGCAGGGCCCAGCTGAGGCATTTAGGCATATACAAGAGGGCCGCGCGCGCTATGCCGGCGCCGCTCACGTCATTCTGTATATACTGCACGATATTGAGCAGTATGTCGGCCAGCTGCAATATCAGCACGAAAAAGAGCAAGGACACGATGAACACGGGCAAGAACGATTTTAGCACGTAGAGGTCGAGCGTCAAGGAGCGGCGGCCCAGCGGACTCGCGGCAGCGGAACTTGGGCTCGCGCTAGCCGGCCTCGCGCTCGCCAGGCCGTTCAACTGTCCCTCCGGGAAAGGAGGAGAGGCATGGAAAGCAGCGCCACGAGCAGATTCGGCGCCCACATGGCCAGGAAAGGCGATAGCTCGGAGCGCAGCCCCAGGGTCTGCCCTCCCACGAGCAGGCCCCAGTACAGTACGGATACCAGCAAGCCGAGGCCAAAGCCGAGGGATTTGCCGCTTTTGCGGGCGCGGGCTCCCAAAGGAACGGCGAGAAAGACGAATACCAGGGCTCCGGCCGGTATCGAAAACTTTTTATAGTATTCAAGGCGGTATATATCGAGCGCCCTGTCCCGCAGGGGTCGCTCGCGCAGGGAGGTGAAGGACTCGAGCAAGGAACTGAGGCGCTGAACGCTGGCATCCAATTGGCCTCTGCCCAGCGAGGCTTCCCTGTAGGCCGACATGAGCTCGGCTTCCTTGGCGGAAAGCTCGTTGCCCCTGGCCAGTACGCGGGAGGCCAATACGGCTTCTTTTTTCCGTATCTCTCGCAGGACGTCGAGTGAACTCATTTCGCGCGGGCCAATGCCGGGGCTAAAATCGCTAAAGCTCGACAGCAGGATATTGTATTCCATGCGGTCAGCGCTTGAGTACTCGAAGCGCACGGGCTTGGCGGGGTCGCTTTCCTGCAGGAACACGCCCTCTAGCACGAGCTGTATGACGCCGGAAGCCTGCCCTCCGTCGCGGAGCTCGGCCGACGCCGCGCTGATAAGCCGGCTTGAGCCGCCATTGGCGGTGTCGAGTATGACGATATCCTCTATCGTCGAGCCGCTTACCTTGCCGGTAACGATAACCGTATCGCGATAGCGCTTAACCGAATACGGCTTGAGTTCGAGGGCGGGAGAGGAGCTAACGAGCTTCCTGTAGAGCTTGGCGTAATTTATAGTGCCCAAGGGCAGGAAATAGTCGTTCATGACGAAGGACACGAGGCTGAAAGCCAGGCCGAGGGCAATGAAGGGCATGAACACGGCCCGTCGCGGCACGCCCGAAGCCCTGAGCACGAGCAGCTCGTTATCGCTGGCCAGCCTCCCCGCGCACATGAGCGCGCCTACGAGCGAGCCGAAGGGAAAGGACATGGCCACGATGGCGGGCATGGCATACACCACGAGCCGCAGGACTTCCCCCAGGGGAGCCTTGCGCGTCAGTATATCCTCCGCCATGAGCAGCAACTGGTTTATGAAAAAGATAATAAAGAAAAAGAGGAAGGCCACGAAGAAGGACAGGAGGAATTCCTTGGCTATATATGCCCAGAGGGTAGCGTAGCGCCTCTTCATTATCGGCTAGGAGCGTCCCGTGGAGCCGAAGCCGCCTTCGCCCCTATGGCTCGCGTCGAGTTCGGCGCTTTCCTCGAAGCGCGCCCGGGCCACCGGGCTCACCACGAGCTGCGCTATGCGCTCGCCGGGGCTGAGCGTGAACGGATCGGGGCCGAGGTTGATGAGGATAACGCGGATCTCGCCGCGATAGTCGGAGTCTATGGTGCCCGGGCTATTGAGGCAGGTAATGCCGTGCGTGGCGGCGAGGCCTGAGCGCGGCCGTACCTGCGCCTCGTAGCCCGGGGGCAATTGAATGCGCGCGCCCGTGGGCACTACGGAGCGCTCCCCCGGCGACAGCGTAAGGGGCGCATCCAAAAAAGCGCGCAAATCCGCGCCGGCGGCGCCAGGCGTCTGGTAATGGGGCGCGCTCGCCCCCTCTTCGATGACCACCGGCACTAGTACTTCGTGCATATGCATCTCCCTAGGCCTTTACGGCCTTAAAAGCCTCCGCGCCCGCCTTGAGCACGCGTTTGCTTATCGTGCCGTAGAGCAGTACGTTCTCGGATTCCGGGTCAAGCCGGCCGCGTATATAGCCGGCCACGGCGGCCTCGTCGGAAAAGCGCGGCTGCCTGAGGCGCTCGAGGCTTACGGCCAGATTTTCCGCCTGGCCGTCGAACAAAAACTGCCTGGCGAGCCGGTTCATGCGGAACTCCACGTCGTCGGAAGCGACGCGCAGCATACCGCTTATCCTGGATAGGGCCTCACTTATCTCTTCGGCACGTAAGCCCGATTCGAAAAGGCTTTGAGCCTCGCGGCGATACGCGTCGGCGAAGCGGGGAAACTGGCTGGCCGAGCAGGCTGAGGCCACGCCCCAAAGCCCTGCCAGCCGGGAAAAGCTGAAGCTCGTGCCTATGCTGTAGCACAGGCCCTCCCGCTCGCGCAGGCGCATGAAGAGCCGCGAACTCATACTTTCACCGTAAGCCGAGCTCACGAGCGAAAGCATCCAATAGTCGTCCTCGGACAGGGGCTCAGCCAGGGGCAGGCCGGTAAAGAAGTATACCTGGCTGCCCGTGGCGCTTACCATGGCCCGGGCCGGGGCGAAGCGGCCGGGGAACGCGTCCGGCCCGGCCAAGGCCTCTCCCCTGCCGAGGCCGCGCGACTCCAAGGCCTCGGAGAAGATGGACGCCATACGCCGGCTGTCCACGTCGCCGGCTATGGTCATAAGCACGGGGGCGTTCCGTATGCGCCGCTCATGGAAGGATAGGAGGCTCTCGAAGGCGTGGGCCTGCACGATATCGGCCTTGCCCGCTATGCTACGCCCTATGGGCTGCCCCGGATAGCTCATAGCGTAAAAGACGTCCTGGCCAGCCTCCTCGAGGTCGTCCTCGGCCGCGAGTATCTCGCTTACGATGATATCCTTCTCAAGCTCGAAATCCTTGCGCGCAAAATGGGGACGGTAGGCCATATCGAGGAGCAGCCGCGCCGCGAGCTCGGCCTTATCGGCGGGCAGGGTACAGTGTACGCATACCGCTTCCCGCTCGGTAAAGGCGTTGAGGCTGCCTCCCTCGCGGTCGATTACCCGGGACAGGGCCTCGGCGTCGCGCTCGCCCGCGCCTTTAAAAAGCATATGCTCGACGAAATGCGACAGGCCCTGCTCGTCCTCGCTCTCGTAGGCCGAGCCGGCGGGGAACCATAGGCCCAAGGCTACCGCGGAGCTACCGGGCATGGCGTCGACGATCAGCGTCGCGCCGTCAAAGGGTCGCTGTATAAAAAGCTCAGTATCGAGCGGCATGGCGTGTCTCCAATGAAAAGACGAGGCCGTCCATGTAGGCCGGCCTCGTGGTAGAAAAAATAGCGGCGCGAGGCGCTTAGCTCTTCTTTTCGTCGTCCTCGAGCGCGTCGATATAGGAGAGGTTAAGCCTGCCGAGTTTGTCGATCTCGAGGAGGCGCACCGGTATGACCTGGCCTTCCTTCACGATTTCGGAAACGGATGCTACCCTGGTCTTGGAAAGCCGGGATATGTGCACGAGGCCCTCTTTGCCGGGGAGTATTTCCACGAAGGCGCCGAAGTCCATGATGCGCTTTACGGTGCCCTGGTAGATGCGGCCCACTTCCGGGTCTTCCGCTATGCCGAGCACCGCGTCCTTGGCGTCGTAGGCGGCCTGCTGGTTGGAGCCGTATATGGTTACGCTGCCGTCCTCGTCCACGTTTATCTTGACGCCGAACTGCTCGCACAGCGCCTTGATATTCTTGCCGCCCGGCCCGATGATGGCGCCGATCTTATCGGTGTCTATCTTAACGGTCACTATCTTGGGCGCGAAGATCGATATATCCGCCGCGGGCACGGATATGGTCTTGTTCATGATGCCTAAGATATGCATGCGGCCGCGCTTGGCCTGATCGAGGGCCTTGGTCATGATCTGCGCGGATACGCCGTCTATCTTTATGTCCATCTGGAAGGCGGTTATGCCCGCCTCGGTGCCCGCTACCTTGAAGTCCATGTCGCCGAGGTGGTCCTCGTCGCCGAGTATGTCGGAGAGCACCGCGAAGCGGTCGCCGTCGGTGATAAGGCCCATGGCTATGCCGGCTACGGGGCTCTTAAGGGGCACGCCGGCGGCCAGGAGCGCCAAGGTTCCGCCGCATACGCTGGCCATGGATGACGAGCCGTTGGACTCGAGCACCTCGGACACGACGCGCACGGTGTAGGGGAATTTTTCCTTAATGGGCAGCACGCGCTCGAGGGCGCGGCGGGCGAGGTGGCCGTGGCCTATCTCGCGGCGGCCGGTGCCTAGGCGCCCGGTTTCGCCCACGGAGAAGGGCGGGAAGTTATAGTGGAGCATGAAGCGGTCCCTGCGGTCGCCTTCTATGTCGTCCAGTATCTGCTCGTCGAACACCGTGCCGAGCGTGGTCACCGCGAGGGCCTGGGTCTCGCCGCGGGTGAAGAGGGCCGAGCCGTGGGTGCGGGGCAGTATGCCGATCTCGCAGCTTATGGCGCGTATGTCCTCGAGGCCGCGGCCGTCCACGCGGAGGCCCTTGTCGAGTATGCCCGAGCGCAGTATGTCGTACTGCAGCTCTTCCATAAGGGCTCCGAAGAGCTTCTGCTGGATCTCGTCGACGAGCACGTCGGCGAAGGCGGCGGAAGTCTCTTTGATCGCCGCGGCTACGGCGGCGTAGCGTTCCTGCTTTACTTTGGTAAAGAGCGCCTTGGCAAGGCGATCATGGGCAAAGGACGCGATCTCGGACTTGCGACCGAGCTCGGCCTTAAGCGGCGCCATGGGCAGCTTTTCCTTGCCTATGGCGTCGCGCATGCCGCGTATAAGGGTACAGATATCCGTGATAGGCTTGCGCGCGGCTTCTATGGCGCCGAGCATGAGCTCTTCGCTCACCTCGTCGGCGCCGCCCTCTACCATGGTAATGCCCTTCTCCGTGCCCGCCACGACGATCTCGAGCGCGGAGCGCGCTATCTGCTCGAAGGTGGGGTTGATGACGTAGGCGCCGTCCACGTGGCTTACGCGCACGGCGGCAATGGGGCCGTTAAAGGGCACGTCGGATATGTGCACGGCGGCGCTGGCCGCGTTCATGGCCAGGATGTCGGGGGGGTTGACCTGGTCGGCCGAAATTACCGTGGGCACCACCTGTATCTCGCGGCCGAAGGCCTTGTCGAAGAGGGGGCGCATGGGGCGGTCTATCAGGCGGGACACGAGTATTTCCTTGTCCTTCGGACGGGACTCGCGCTTAATGAAGCCTCCGGGTATCCTGCCGGCGGCATAATACTTTTCGTTGTACTCCACGGTAAGGGGCACGAAATCGAGGCCCTCGGTTACCTTGGACGAGCAGCATACGGTCGCTATGACCGCGGAGCCGCCGAAGCGAGCGAATACGGCGCCGTTCGCCTGTTTAGCTAAACGTCCGGTTTCGAGGATCATGTCCTCGCTATTAATCTTAAATGTGCTGGTATGTATCATATAATCGTCGTTCTCCATAGGGCATCTAGGCCCAAAAAGCAACGAGGCCCGAACCTTGAGGGCCCGGGCTCGCCAAAAAAACTTACTTGCGGATGCCTAGCTTTTCGATAAGCGCGCGGTACTTGTCCAGGTCGGTGCGCATAAGATACTTAAGCAGCCTTCTGCGCTGGCCTACGAGCATGAGAAGGCCTCGGCGGCCATTGGTATCCTTCTTGTGGGTCTTGAAGTGCTCGGTGAGCTGCACGATGCGCTCGGTGATCAGGGCCACCTGCACTTCGATGCTGCCGGTATTCTTCTCGCCGGCGCCGTATTCTTTTACGATGCTGGCCTTTTGCTCTTTGGTAACTGCCATGTCTCTATACTCCTTATTCCGTATAACCTGTATTCGCGATGAATTCCAAGAATTGCGCATCGGCCGTATCGTCTGTCCGCTCGAGCTTAATGCCGTTCGAGTATACGACGACGGTCGTTTCGCGGCTGCCGTTGGCAGTCAGGATCCGGGCCGCATATTGTCCGTTCCGCGGGAGGACGTAACCGCGGGCACGGGGCAGCAGCTTGATAGTAGTTCCCGAATATTCTCTCTCGACTGCCCTAAGGTCCAGCGTGTAGGGGCGACCGAGCATGGCGTTTGCCCGATCCGTGCGTCCCCTGGCCAGTTCGGAGCGTATCAAGCTTGAGCTCACCCTCTCTCCCCCAACCAGGACGGGATCGACGATATCGACCTCTGCGCCAAGTCCGCGGGCGATATCCCGAAGCATAGGCGCATTGGTAGACAAACGGTGGCCGCACTTAAAATCGTTTCCGACGGCAAAGAAGCGCACGCCGCACGACCGTATGAGGGTCGAGACGAATTCATTCCCGCCCAGTTTACTGAAATTTCCGGAAAAGTCAATCAGCACGCAGAGCTCGACGCCGAGCGCCTCTAAGGTAGAGAGCTTCTGGTCGAGGCTCTGCAGCATGCCCATGAAGCGCTCAGGCGCCGTTATGTGCTTGGGGTTGTCGCTGAAGGTAACGGCCACGGGCCGCAGGGTCGGCGCGTGGGCAAGCACCCTGCGCAGGAGTTCCTGGTGCCCCTTGTGCACGCCGTCGAAGACGCCTATCGTGGCTGCGCTCGGCCGCGGCGGGGACGACGGCACGGGCGCGGCGGACAGCGCTTTTAAGTCATCCCAACGCGTAATGGTCATGCGCTACCCTCGAATACCAGGGCGTAGCGCCACGAGCCGGGGCCTGGCTGGGCTATGCCGAGCAGCCTGCCCTCCTCGCCGTAGGCGGCCAGGGGCTCATGCCCCCGTGGCGCGCCTAAGCCCGCGAAGCCGGGTATGCGCGCCAGGGGCAGGCCGTTGGCGAAGGCGCGGGCGTCCTCCGCCTTCAGGACCACGGCTACCAGGCCAAGGGCCGCGGCCAGGGAGGCATCGAGGGCCTTAGGCAACGCCGTTTCTACCGCCTGAGGCTCTATCGCGTCCTCCAGTCTGAAGGGGCCGGAAAAAATCCTGTTTAGGGCGACGAGGTGCGCCCGCGAGCCGCAGGCCAGGGCTATATCGCGGGCAAGGCTGCGTATATAGGTGCCCTTGGAGCAATGGACGAGCAGGCGGGCGTCTTTCCCGTCGAAGGAAAGCAGTTCAAGCTTATGCACGCGTACCGGGCGGAGAGCGGGCTTGACGTCCTCGCCGCGCCGCGCGCGTTCATAGGCCCGCTCGCCGTCTATGTGCACCGCGGAATAGGCCGGAGGAGCCTGCATGATATCGCCGGCGAAGGACGGAAGGACGGCCTCAAGGGCTTCGCGCGTAGGGAGGGGCGCTTCGGCGACGATCGCGCCTTCGGGATCGAGGGTATCGGTCTCCTCGCCGAAGCGGAGCGTGGCTTCGTAGCCCTTGCCGGCCGCCATAAAGTAATCCGACAGCCTAGTATAGCGCCCCGCGAGCACGATGAGCACCCCGCTGGCGAAGGAGTCCAGGGTGCCCGCGTGCCCTATCCTGACGCCCTTGCCCAGCCGTTTCTTGATCGAGGCTATAAGCTTGTAGGAGGTAATACCCGAAGGCTTGTTGATGACGTAGAAGCCTTCGAGCATCGCGGGCTGAATAGCCGCGATGTCTCGATCGCTCACGTAAAGAGGCCCTTGATCTTCTCGCCCATCTCGAAGCCTTCCTTTATGCCCAGGTCGGGATAAAAGACGAGCTTAGGAGTCAGGCGTATGCGTATGCGCTTGGCTATGGCGCTTTGTATGAAGCCGGCGGCGCGGTTCAAGCCGGCCACGCCATCCTCCAGCGCCGCGCCTTCTCGGAAGGTGGACACGTAGAGTTTGGCGTGGGACCCGTCGCGAGCCACCTCGGCCCTGGTAATGGACAGGAAACTGTCCACCCGGGGATCCTTTATTTCATTGCGGAGGAGGAGCTGGGATACCTCGCTGCGTATCTGCTCCTCTACCCGCTTAAGCCTTATTCCTTCCACTTTTCGTGTCGCTCAGCTTTCTGCTTACTTGCACTTGCTCGAAGATCTCGAGTATATCGTTCTCTTTTACGTCGCTATATCCGTCTATGCCTATACCGCATTCGTAGCCGGCAGCGACTTCCTTGGCATCATCCTTGAAACGCTTCAGGCTGAAGATCTTGCCCGCGTGTATTTCCACGCCGTCGCGTATAATCCTTACGCCCGCGTTCCTCTTCACCGTGCCCGTAAGCACGTAACAGCCCGCGATAGCGCCTATCTTGGGCACCTTGAACACGCTGCGCACCTCGGCTTCGGCTATGTCCTGCTCCTTGATATCCGGGGCGAGCATGCCTTCCATGGCCAGCTGGATTTCCTCCACGGCCTTGTAGATGATGTTGTACTTGCGTATTTCCACCTTCTCCTGGTCGGCGAGCAGCTTTGCCTTGGGCGTTGGGCGCACGTTGAAGCCTATGATGAGGGCGTCGGACGCGCTGGCGAGGTCCACGTCGGTTTCGTTAATGGCGCCGGCGGCGGCGCGCACCGCGACGAGCCGCACTTCGGGCGTGGACAGCTTCTCCAAGGAGGCCTTAAGGGCTTCCACGGAGCCGTGCACGTCGCCCTTTATGATTACCTTGAGTTCCTGTACGGCTCCGTCGTGGAGGGTATCGTAAAGGTTATCGAGCGTTACCTTCTTGACGATCTTGGACTGCTCGAAGCGCATGAGTTCCTGGCGCTTGGAGCTGAAGGCGCGGGCGGTCTTCTCGTCCTCTACCTTCTCGAAGGGATCGCCGGAGTTGGGCATGCCCTCGAAGCCTATGACCTCCACGGGGGTGGAGGGCGTGGCCTCGGTGAGCTTTTGGCCCTTATCGTCGAACATGGCGCGCACCTTGCCCGGATATACGCCGGCCACGAAGGGGTCGCCTACGCGCAGGGTGCCGCGCTCGATGATTACCGTGGCCACGATACCGCGGCCGTGGTCTATCCTGGATTCCAGGACCTTGCCCTCGGCGAAACAGCCGTAGTTGGCGGTAAGCTCCAGTACCTCGGCGGCCAGGAGTATGCCGTCGAGCAGTTCCTGTATACCCTTTTTCTGCAGGGCGGATATCTCGAAGAACATGGTGTCGCCGCCCCACTCCTCGGGCTGGAGCCCGAGCTCGGAGAGCTGGGTCTTAACCCGGTCCACGTTGGCTTCGGGCAGGTCCACCTTGTTTATGGCCACGACGACGGGCACCTTGGCCGCCTTGGCGTGGTCTATGGCTTCCTGGGTCTGGGGCATGACGCCGTCGTTGGCGGCCACTACCAGCACGATGATATCGGTAATTTGGGAGCCGCGGGCGCGCATCTTGGCGAAGGCCTCGTGGCCCGGGGTATCCAGGAAGGTAATTCTGCCTTTCTGGGTTTCCACCTGGTACGCGCCTATGTGCTGCGTTATGCCGCCGAACTCGCTGGCTATGACGTTGGTCTTGCGTATGGCGTCCAGGAGCTTGGTCTTGCCGTGGTCCACGTGGCCCATGACGGTGACGATGGGAGGCCTGAACTCGAGATCCTCGGGATTGTCCGCGCAGCGCTCTATGATGGTTTCGTCGTAGAGCGAAACGATGTGCACTTCGCAGTTATACTCGTTGGCCAATATCGTGGCGGTATCCGAGTCTATCTGCTGGTTTATCGTAGCCATCATGCCGAGGCTCATGAGCTTGCCTATGAGCTCGCTGGGCTTGAGGTTCATTTTCTTGGCCAGTTCGGCTACCGATACCGTTTCCATGATATCTATGGACTTGGGTATGGGATTGGCCTTGGGAGCGTTGGCTTTCTTCCGCTGGAGATTCAGCTTCTGCTCAAGGCTCTCTTCCTTCTTCTGATAAGAAGGCTTCTTCGCCTTGACGAAGCGCTTGGACATGGGCTTCTTGTCGCCCGCGGGAGAAGGAGCCGAACCGGGCGGGCCGCCCCTGCCGGGGCCTCCCGGCCTCTGGCCGCCGTAGCCGGGGCGAGAGCC
>JBGSKZ010000386.1:0-12236 GCA_041741035.1 Treponematales bacterium | reverse complement strand
AGGCCAAGCTCAAGCAGGCGGCCAAGCCATCGCAGTTGGCCAGGCCAACGCGGGCGGGCAAGCCCAGGCCATCGCAGTCGGGCAAGCCCAGGCGGGCGGCCAAGCCTTCACGGGCGACCAAACCCAGGCAAGCGCCTCCCTTACGCCTTACTTTAAGGCGCAGGTGGCCGGAGCGTACCGGGTAAGCGATGAGGCCTTCGAAGCCCTGCTCGGCCGCGCCTTACCTGAAAGCCGAAGCCTAAAGCCCTATGGCTGGAATACGACTCTAGGGCAGCTCGCCGAGCACTGGCTTGGGCGGCTCGTTCTCAAGCTCGTTACTCGGTCCTTCAGCGGCGGCATAGCGGCCAGCGGCGACGAAGCCCTCTTGGCCATGGTGACGCGTTCCGTGGTGGAAATGCCCTTGCGATCGCTCGTGCTCATGGGCGGCGGTAAAATAAGTTACAGGCTTGCGGGCGCCCTGCTCGACACCATGAACGGCAAGCCCGCGCGCGCCTTGCTTAGGCTCCTGTCGCCCAGGGTGCGGCTTTAATGGGCAGGGGACTTGCCGAGCGCATACGGACCGCGCTGGACGCCTGGGAAGAGCCCGCGCCGTCCGGATGGGACGAGGGGCGCGGCTCAGGCAGCGCTCAAGCGGAGGCCGGCGAGCCGGCCTTCAACGGCGAAATGCTCCTGCGCCTCGCCAACGCGCGCATGCCCTTCGGGAAATACTCCGGAAGGCTGCTCATCGACCTGCCGGAGGCCTACGTGGTGTGGTTCGCGCGGAACGGCTACCCCAAGGGCGAGCTTGGAACGCTCATGGCCGCCCTCTACGAAGTCAAGGCCAACGGCATGGAGACCTTCCTGCGCCCTCTCGTGCGCGACTGATCGCTCAGAATGGGGCTAAGGCTAGGAGACCACGTTGACGAGAAGAACCATCGCGTCGCATTTCGCGCACCGGTGCATTACGCGAACAATCATGGCTAGGCGGCGGCCTTAGCTCAGTCTTCGCCATGGTCGGCGAGGGCGGAGCGCGATAGAGGCTTCTTAAAGCGCCAGAATAGGACGGCCACGATGGCTACGTTCACCAGGGAAGCCGCGGCGAAGCGGTTCCATTTCGGCGCGCCAGACGCTATGGAACCCACATAGGAATGCAAGCGTATGGCTATCGTGTACTTCGTATCGTCGTCAAGAAAGATGAGCGGGGCCAGGAAGCCGTTCCACGCGGCCAGAAAAGCGAGCATGGCGGAAGCCCCCAGGGCCGGCAGGGCCAGGGGGAGCTGCACCCTGATAAGCCAGTCTAGGCGTCCCATGCCTTCAAGGTTGGCCGCGTCCTTGAGGCTCTTCGGCTGATCGCGGAGGAAGGCGCTCAGGGCAAGCAGGGCCGTGGGCGCCGCGTGATATATATAGACGAGTATGACCGGGAGGTAGCCTCCGAGCAGGCCCATGCGCCTCCAGAGCTCGTAGAGGGGTATGAGGGAATGCACCCCTCCTGAGCTGGCTAGGGCCTGCAAGAAAGCGAAGGCCAGGGCCGTTTTTCTTATGGGGCGCTCGGCTAGCCAGGCGGCTGCGGGGAACACCAGGGCTATGGCCCCGGCCGAGGCGAGTAGGGCTACGTAGAGGGTGTTGGCGAAATTCAAAAGGAGGCCGTCGCGCAGGAATGCGTCCTTGAAGGCCGCTATCGAGGGATAGCGGGGCAGGAAGGAGTCGACGAAGGCTACCGATAGCCCTGAGAAGGCCATCCATACGATACACCAGAGCAGGGACAGCACCGTAGCCGCCACGAGGGCGGCAAGCGCCCAGGAGCCCGCGAGGAAACAGCGGTCGGCTATGCGGCCCGGTATATAGCCTGCGCGCGAGCTACGGGCGCGCGGAGCAGGGGCGCGCCGTTCCGGCAGCTCGCCTTTCCGCCCCTGCCATGAAGCGCCGGCGCCGGCCGCTTTCTGCAGAGCCATGCCGCCGCCAACGAGCAGCCATATCGCCGTGGACAGGAGCACCGAGTAGGCGGCCATGACCCCGCGGTCCGCATAGCCTGAAAACATATCGTAAAGGTAAATTTCCAAGGTAGTGGTGGCCCCCACGATGCCGCCATCCGTTATGCCAGCCCGCATAGGCGGCCCCCCCGCGGTGAGCAGGAAGGGCACGGTGAACTCGCGGAAGGCCGATACCAGCTCCAAGGCGCCTACGGCCATGAGCGCGCCGCCCATGGCGGGCATATGCACACTGAAGGCCAAGGCCGAGGGGCCGGCTCCATCGAGGGCGGCCGCCTCGTCGAGCGCCCGCCTGGAACGGCCCGCCGCCGCCAGCAGGATGAAGGTGGCCTGAGGCAAGCGGAACCAGGCCGCCACGAGGGCCGTGGCTATGAACGAGGCGAGCGGATCGTTCATCAGGTTGACTTCTAAGCCGGTGAGGACTTTGAAGAGGGAATCGCCGGCCACGCCATGGAGGAGGAAGCGCCAGAGCGGCGCTCCTATGTATACCGGGGTGGCCCATATGATCACCAGGGAGGGGAAGATAAGCGACCAGGCCCGTTTGGAGCTCCTCGCGAGCATGGCCAGGGGAAAGGCGCAGAGCATCGTTACCGACGCGGACAAGAGCGCCCAGGCTAGGCTGATGAGGGCCGATAGCGAAAGGCCTCGGTCCCGGAACAGCCTGGCGAAATTGGAGAAGCCCGCGAAGGAGCTCCGCGCGGCTTCTTCGGCGAAAAAACTCGATACGACGGCGCTCAGGTAGGGCGCTACGCCCGCAAGGCCTATGACTATGGCAAGAGGCGCGAGGCGGAGCCAATCGGCCCTGCCCCGCGCCGCGCGGGCTAGTTCGGTTTCGATCAGAAACGGGCCTCTACGGAAGCGATCTGCTTGATATTCTTGAGGTTCTCAGGAAGCTTGGCGGCGTTCCTATCCCATACCAATACCAGCGGCGCTTCTTCGGCGGGCAATTTCTCGCCGGCCTTGTACATAGCTATGATGATATCGTTATTGCGGTGTATAGACTGGGAATCCACGCTTATGCTGAAGCCGTCCGCGGCCTTCATCTCTATGGTATAGCCGGCAAGGGCGGCTTTGTCGTCGTAAGGCAGTATGGACGCGTCTTGCTTATGGGGCATGAACTTAGGATCGTCTACGTAGCCCATGAGCAGCCAGAGCGGAAAGCCCGTATACTCGGCCACGACTCCTTTGCGCTCGAAGGTGACGGTCCTGGTATGGCAGCTTACGCAACTCTGTATGGTGCCGCGGTCGAGCTCTATACTCGCTTTGCCCTTCACGCTCAGGCTGAAATCCACGAAGTCTTTTTGCTTGACCACGATTTTCTTGACCATGCGGACGGACAGGTGCCCTTCTATATTCGGCGTGGAGGGCCCTACCTTGATTGTGCGAATATAGCCCGGATCCTTCTCCAGGTACTCGCCGTCGAGCTTGAAGGCCAGGAGCCAATCGCCGTCCTTGTTGTCCATTAGCTGTTTGCCCGGATAGCTCATCTCATAGCCGTCCATGGCGACGAAGGTGACGGAATCGTTGGCCGCCAGCTCGGCATAGCCGTTCAGGAGCTCGAGGAGCTTTACCCCGCCGTAGACGCCTTCGTAACGGGTGCCCGCGCTCGTGGTATAGGCGCCGCGGGCTTCCTTATAGATATCCAGGCTTTCCAGCTCCTTGAGGCTGAAGGAAGCCGTTGCGCCGTTAATATCGAGGTCCAGCCTGAAGGACGCGGCAGCCTTCTCGAGCGCGCTCGGGGCAAGGCTAGTCTCGATACGCGCGAGGTCGCGAACCCAAAGATTTTTGGGGGAATTGCCCACCGTCATCGGGGCTATGGCCTTGCCGTTCTCGCTGTCCGCTATAAGCA
Source organism: Treponematales bacterium (assembly GCA_041741035.1). GTDB lineage: Bacteria > Spirochaetota > Spirochaetia > Treponematales > UBA12059 > UBA5200. The sequence goes on along the minus strand of JBGSKZ010000386.1, from coordinate 8,420 downwards.
GGGCGTCCGGGGCCAGGTCTTTCGTGTTAACGGTGGCGGAGTACCCGTCTTTGGCTATGAGGGTAATATCGTAACCCGCCGCCCATAGCTCCTTGTCGAAGCGATAGGCGTGTTCGGCGTCCGGGCCGTCAATCATCGCCACGGCGAGCCACAGCGGCATGCCCTTATAGCTCAGCTTCACGCCCTTGCTCTCCACCGTTGTCTCGGCGTAATGGCTGGCATGCTTTTTCGAGTCCTCGAAGGTCGACTGCCAGAGCGTATCCTCCCGAATGCCTTTTAGGCTTATAGACCAGCCCGTGCCTTCGGCCGCGGCTTCTGTGGCACCGCTGACCGCCGATACGGCCTCGGGTTCTTCCTCGGCCTCTAGCGGGCTCGCGTCGCTTACGCAGGCCGCGAAGGCCAGGCTGAGCGCGATGAGGATCGCTACGAGCGCCGATTTTCTTAGTTTCTTAAGCATAGTCTCTCCTTGTGCATAGTAATTTGCTTTATTGCTTGAGTATGGTACGCGCCGCGCTTATCAGTTCGGCCGCTTCCAGGGAGCCGTCGAACCAGAGCCGCAGCAATTTCCAAAGCGTGTTTTTTAGCTCCCCGTACGCGGGATGGGCAGGCACCGCTATGCCCGCCTCATAGCTGGCCTTTACCGCGGCCAGGTAGGGGCTGTCGCTCGGCATGAGCTCCCAGGCGTCCAGGTTAGCCGGCAGCTTGCCAAGCGGCGCGCAGAATCGCGCCTGCACGCGCGGGCTCGATAGGTACTGCGCCAGGCAGCGTGCCAGCATGGGGCTGCGTGAATTGCGAGTTACCGCGAAGCCTTTGTAGTCGAGCATTGGAGCGAGCGGCGGCGCGCCGGCATCCGTCCTCGGGAATGGAATTACGGCGAAGGGCAGGCCAAGCCGGGTGAATTCCGGTATCGAATACGATCCTGAGAGTATGAAGGCCGTTTTCCCCGAGCTAAAGTACGCCATCATGGCGTCCCGTTCCATAGGCACTAGGAATTTTCGCTGGCTCGCTCCCCTCATCCAGCTGAGGGCCTTGAGCCAGCCAGGGCTGTCAAAGTCCGCGCTTCCCGAGCCGCCGGCGAAAGGCGCCGCGCCGAAGCCGGTTACGAAGGGGAGGAACCAATACGATGAATACGCGTTCCAGGCCGCGGGCACGGAAGCTCCGCTCTCAAAGGCCAAACGTTCCATATCGGCGAGCGTCCAGTTTTCGGGCGGGGGCGCCTTGATAAGCTTCGTCGAATAAAACACGAGCTGGGCGTCGCAATAGAACGGCGCGGCGTAGAGCCGCCCGTCCAGGGTATAGGCGTCTTTGCCCTTGGCCGCGCGTTCGGGCAATCGTAGGCCGTCTAGCTCCTGCAGAGAGCCGGCGTCGCGTAGGTCGGAAACATAATCGGATTGTATCATCACGAGGTCGGGAACCTTGCCCCCGCCGCGCTGAACCGCTATGAGTTTGCTCTTTACCGAGGGCACGTCCTGCACTTTGGCGTTTATCCCCGCGGCTTTAGCCCAAGCCGATATTTCGGCCTTAAGTTCGGGAACGCCTTCCCAGCTTATCCAAACTTCAAGTTCCCGTTCCGTACAGGCTTCGCCGTACAGGGCGAGACGGGCGCCTAAGGGGATTCGTTCGGCGGGCTTGCCATCGCTCGCCTCCAGCACCAGTTCCCAGCCATTGCGCCCGCTTAGCACGTGAAGCTCATAGAGGCGCTCGGCCAGCCTGTCGTCCAGTATTACGCGGCCTCCCGCTTCCAGCCTCCAAGCCTCAAGCTGAGGGCCGAAGAGCTCGCCCAGGCTGGCCGCCTGGCCTATAGCCCTGCCGAGGCTTCTTCCGTTATAAAATAACTCTGTGTTGGCGCTCTGGCCGGAGGAAGGGGCTACGCTGGCTAGGAAGACAAGAAAGGCGAGCGCGATACCGCGCATGGCGTTTCCTCCTTTTCAAAGGTGGAAGGTCGCGCCGTTTCCCGCGCAGCCCAGTGGCCTACGATCCATGGGCGGTTAGGCCATTAGGTTCGCAGGCTCGAAGGAATAGGCCATCTTTGAGTGAATTGAGCGATTTGTCAATCGGGAAAAAGAAAAAAATATCCATAATGTTATATTCGTTAAAAAAAATTCCGATCCTTGTGAAATCAATGCATTTAGCTACAATTATGATGATCTTTATCTTGATTAATAATTGGGGTCGTTCATGAAAGTACGCGGCATGACCATACGGGTGCTCGTTTCCACCTTTTTAAGTATCTACGTTTCGATAGCCGGCTATTCGCTGCTGCTACCGGGCATATTCGTGCTGGATGCCGCCGGCACGGCGGAGTTCTGGCGCAAGATGTTCCTGGTCGTCAATGCCGTCGGGCCTATCGCCACCTTCTGCGTGTACCTTTTTTACCGGCCGGTGGCGCGGGTGCTTAGCCAGCTCGATAAGGGCATGACGCCCGTAGAGAAGGACTGCGCCAAGGCCCAGCGGGCATTTAAGTCCATCGAGGGCTTTCTGTTCATGATAGGGGCGAGCGCTTACCTGCTCGGCGTCATGCTCAATATGGCGCTCGACCTGGCAAAAGGCCTTAGCCTGGATAGGGTGTACTGGTTCTATCGCATAGTGCTCGCCCTCAGTTTCGGCGTTATCAACGGCATTATCACCGCGCGCATGGTTAACCTCGCCTGGATAGAGGCCAAATACCGCATGGGCATCACGGAGTTCGCCGATGAGCGCAAACGCACGAGTACCCTGGTCAAGCTCGGCTTGCCTTTGTCCCTCCTCGTGCTGATCCTGATGATATTCGGCGCTTCGTCGGTGCTCTACTACGCGCATCGCGGGGCCTCGGATGCCTCTTTGTTCGACTTGGCAAAGGCGACGCCGCACTTTATAAAGAATTTCGCCATACTGGCGGCTATAGCCCTCGCCATCGTGGTGGCTCTCCTGGTGGAGAATCAAGCCCACATACGCCATCTGCAGACGGAGCTCATGGCGCTCTCCCGGGGCAGCATGGACCTGTCCAGCCGCATCTTCATCGTAAGCTTCGACGATATGGGCTACATGACCGCGGGCGTAAACCGCATACTCGAGCAGCTGCGCACAAGCTTCATAACGATACGAAAATCCGAGAGCGAAGTATCCTCCACCGGCGAGCAGACGCGCAGCCTGGTGGAACGCTCGCGCGACGAGGCGACGCGCGTCAACGAGCTCATAGCCAAGCTCGAGGATAGCGAGCGCGTGGAAGTGGACGTGATAAACGGCGTCGTCGCCGATTTCGAGGCCCTCGTGGCCTCCATAAACGAAACCATAGCCAAGTCCCGCGAGCAGAGCGAGTTCATAGCCAAGGCTTCATTATCCATGCGCACCATGACCCAATCCTTCAAGGGCGTAAGCACGAAGGCCGTAGGAGCCGCCGAGCGCTTTAAGGGCCTGTCCAAGGATATAGCCGAGGGTGAGCGGGGCGTAAGCGAGTTGGTGAACGCCAACCGCTCCATGATTGAAGCAAACGCGAAGATCCGGGAGATGGCGTCCATGATCATGGACATATCGGAGCGCTCGAGCCTGCTCGCCATGAACGCGGCCATCGAGGCCGCCCACGCGGGCTCGGCGGGCAAGGGCTTCGCGGTGGTCGCCGACGAAGTGCGCAAGCTCTCCTCAAATACGGCCGTGGCGGCCAGGGATATCGATCAATACGTGCGGCATATACTGGAAACGAACGAGGTCGTCGAGAATCTCAACGAGCGCATAGCCACGGTGTTCAAGGCCATCGTGCTCGAGCTGGGGGAGGCCACGCAGGGTATGGACGGCATAGCCGCGTCGGCTATGGACGAGGCGGCGGCGGCCGAACACAGCCTCAAAGAGATCGAGCAGCTCATCGCGCTTACCGAGCAGATGAAGCGGAATGCCGGAGCCATAGAGGATATGCGCAGCCTTTTAACCCAGGGGCTTGAGAAGCTGTCCGGCATAGTGGGGCAGATGACCGAGGTGAACGAGAACATGATAGACGGCATGGGCGTGATTACCGAGCTCTTCGCCAAGCTCGGCGTGTCTTTCGACGGGACCTTCAACGCCATCGAGGCGCTTAACGATACGGTTACCCGTTACAAGGTATAGGGCGCTTTCTCGAAACAGAGCGTATCTTCGCCGTTCTCATGGATAATCGTGAGCCCGAGGGCTCGTCCGCGGCCCTTGAGGCAGTCTTTGCTGAAAAACCCGATATGGGTGCTGTCCTGGCGGTAATGCCAGGCTAGGAAAGCGTCGGGGCTATCGGGCGGGAAGCGCGTTCGCAGGGCAAGTATTCCATGAGGCTCCAGCAGGCCGGCCAGCTCCGAAAGGACGGCGCCGGGGAAACGCAGATGTTCGGCCACCTCATGCACGACGATAGCGGGCCAGGAGCGCTTCCGCCAATCTTCGCAAGGCTCAAAAAACGGATCGTAGGGCGTATAGCCGTAGGCCCGCTCCTCCAGTATGCCCCGCAAGGCCGAGTTTGGCCCGCTGCCGAAATCCAGCACCTCGCAGCCGGCCTTGGCGTAGGGAGCCAGGGCCGAGTCCGCGAAGGCCGAAAGCCAGTTCCTATAGCCTGAGTCTTCGGGATCGTTGCGATGGAGCAGGTAGCGCGAGCGCTCGTTGAGGGGCGAGGGCAGATAGTCTTCAAGGAGCTGAATATAGCCGCAGCCAGGGCAGCGCTCGTAGCAGGAAAGCTCCCCGAAGCGGGAGCTTCCCGTAACGGATACCAGCGGGCGGGCGGGCGCGCCGCATAATCGGCATATCATGGCGCCACTATACCCCGGCTCTCCGGCTTTGCCCAGGAGCGCCAGGCTTGACACGAGCCGTTTTTCTCCATAGCTTGATAAAAGGCGCTTGGATCCGGTTAACGGACCGAGACGCGAGGACTGCCATGCCGCTCATATCCGTGCGCGATTTGCGCTACAGCTATCCGTCTTCGACGGAGCCGGCCCTACGCGGCGTGAGCTTCTCCGTTGAAGCCGGAGAATACCTTGCCATAGTCGGCGCCAACGGCTCGGGCAAGAGCACGCTTGCGCGCTGCTTAAACGGCCTGCTGCCCGTTTCTTCCGGCGCCGTATCGGTAGCCGGCTTCGATCCCTCCCTGCGCGCCGAGCGCGAAGAACTGCGCAAACGCTTAACCCTCGTATTCCAGTCTCCCCCCGATCAGATAGTATCTTCAGTCGTCGAAGAGGACGTGGCCTTCGGGCCGGAAAATCTTGGGCTTGCCCTGCCCGAAATGAAGCGGCGCGTGGAAAGCGCTCTTAGGTTCGCGGGGCTATGGCGTGAGCGCAAGCGCTCGCCGCGCTTTCTGTCAGCTGGGCAGCAGCAGCGCCTCGCCGTGGCCGGAGCGTTGGCCATGGAGCCGGATTGCATAGTGTTCGACGAAGCCACCGCCATGATAGACCCGGCCGGCAGGGCCGCCATACTCGAGCTCCTCGACGAGCTCGTGCGCGGCGGCCGCGCGGTCATCCATATTACCCACGATATGGCCGAGGCCGCTCGCGCCGGCCGCCTGCTCGCCTTGAAAGAAGGCCGCCTCGTATACGACGGAGCGTGCCATGGCTTCTTTGCCCGAGACGACCTGGCCGAGCTGGGCCTTGAGCGCCCGGAGGCCATGCGCATAGCCTCGGCCCTTGGCCTCAAGCCCCTGCCTGACGAAAGCGCGCGCGCCTTGGCCTCGCGCATCCTCTCCCTGCCAGCCTACTCCTTCGCTCCCGCCGCGACCGCGGCCCCCTCCTCGGCCGCGGCTCCCTCCCCGGCCGCCAAGCCTACGGCTATTCCCAAGGCGCGGCCCGGCGCTGCGCCAGTATCCGGAGGGCTTAGTTCCGACGAGCGCGCCAGCCTGGATGGTAGCCCTCCTTCCTCCGCCTTTAGCGCGCGGGATCTCAGCTTCCGCTACCTGGAGGGCAGCGGCGACGAGAGCCTGGCCTTAAGCGGCTTAAGCCTTGAACTGCCCTTGGGCGCGAGCCTGGCCCTGGTGGGAGCCACGGGTTCGGGCAAATCCACGCTTTTGCAGCTCTTCGCCGCCTTGGCAAATCCCAGCTCAGGCTCGGTACGCGCGCTCGGCAAGGATCCCGCCGACGGCGCTACCGATTTGCGATCCCTACGCATGAGCACGCCCCTATCGGTACAACGGCCCGAGAGCGCTATATTCGAGCTCTACGCGGGCGATGAGGTAGCCTTCGGCCCCCGCAATCAGGGGCAGTCGGGCCTGGCGCTGGTGGAGCGCGTGCGGGAAGCCATGGATATCGTCGGCTTGCCCTACGCCTCCTACCGGGATCGACCCGCGCGCGCGCTTTCGGGAGGGCAGAAACGGAGGCTCGCCATAGCCTCGGTGCTGTCCATGCGTCCGCAGGCCCTGGTCATGGACGAGCCGGGCTCGGCCTTGGATCCGGGCTCGCGCTCCGCCCTCATGGATACCCTCTTCGCCGCCGCCATGGGAAAGGCCGGCTTCGTCTATTCCACCCATGCGATGGAGGAGGCCGCCCGCGCCGATTTCATGGCCGTGCTCGCGGAGGGGAGGCTCTTGGCCTTCGGCTCCCCATGCGAGCTTTTCGGGAGCCGCTTCAGCGCCGATTGGGGCATAGCCAGGCCCTTTGCCGCCGAGTTGGCGGCCGAGCTTCGCGAGCTCGGCTTGGCTCCGCCCCTGGATATCGTCGACGAGGCTCGGCTCGTTTCCTGGTTCCGCGGGGACGAGGCCGCCAGTCGCGAAGCAAGCGAAGCCGTCTCGGGCGAGGACGCCCGCCGCCAAGCAGCCGAGTCCGTATCGGGCGGCGCCGCGGTTGAAGGCTCCGTCGCGGGACCTGCCGGCGCTTCGGGAGCGGCGACATGAAAAACCTCGAGTTCTTCCGCCGCGTATCGATAGGCCGCTATCTGGACCGGGATTCGCCGGTGCACGCGCTCAGTCCCCTCGGCAAGTACCTCTGGCTGCTGGCGCTTATACTGCCGGCCAGCCTGGTGCGCTCGGCCCTTGCCTTGGCCTTCATAGCGGCCAGCGCCTTGGGCTTAGCCCTTTTGGCGCGCATTAAGCCTGGCTATCTCTTGAAGGGCTTTCTGCCCGTGCTGCCCCTCCTGGGCATAGCCATGGCCTTTCAGATCGTTTTTACCTCATCCGGCGACAAGAGCGCGGTAATCGCGTCGCTTGGCCCCATTTCGCTAACCCTGCGCGAGCTTGGCGCCTTAGCCGCCCTTGCCCTGCGCTTCCTCACCATGATGCTGAGCCTGGGGCTCTTCACCTGCGTAATCACGGAGGGCGATACGGCCAGAGGTATAGAAGACCTCCTGGCTCCCTTAGCGCGCTTGGGCTTTCCAGCCCATTCGCTGGCCCTGGCCGTGGCCGTAGCCTTTCGTTTCATACCTCTCGTAGCGGGAGAGCTTGAGTCCGTGGTCAAGGCGCAGGCGGCCCGAGGCGCGGATTTCGGGGCGGGCAGCGGAGGGCCCCTGCGCAAAGCGCGAGCCTACCTGCCGCTCATCGTGCCCATAACCATTCGAGCACTGGAGCGCGCGGAACTGCTCGCCGAGGCCATGGAGGCGCGCTGTTACCGGCCTAAAGGCCGCTCGCGCTATGTCGTTCATGCCGCCGGGCCGCTGGACCTCGCGGCGCGCCTTGCCGCCGTCGCTTATTGCGTACTCGTATTTTTCGCCGCCGGGCGCCTAGCCTGGTAGCTCTGCAGAGGCCGGCTGTATAGCGCGGCCAGCACGTTATTCAAGGAGCTGGATTATGGAGCATTCACCGGTTAAGAAAATCGTTACGGCGGGCGCGCTCGGCGCCGTATCCGTTATAATGGCCATCACTCCGCTCGGGTTTTTACCCTGGTTCGGCGGCACCTCGCTTACCATTATGCACATCCCGGTGATCATCGCGGCGGTGCTTGAAGGGCCCGTGGCCGGCACTATCGTAGGCCTCATCTTCGGCGTTACCAGCATGGTGAAGGCGGCCGTCGCGCCCATCGGCCCCCTGGATCCGCTGTTTACGAACCCGCTCGTATCCGTGCTGCCCCGCCTGCTCATCGGCGTCGTGTCTTGGGGCGTGTATAGGCTCTTCCGCGGCAAGCTTTCCCCGGTGGCGGCGGCCGCCGCGGGAGCCTTTGGCGGTTTTACCAATACGGTGCTCGTGCTGGGCATGCTCGGCTTGAGCGCCGCCAGCCAGATCGCGGTCACCCTGGGCATGGAGAACTCCGCCATACCCGGGCTTCTCGTCGGCATTGCCCTATCCAACGGCCTCGTCGAAGCCGCCGCGGCGGCCGTATTCACGAGCGCGGTCGTCAGCGCCTGGAAAGGCGTCGAGCGCGCCGCGGGCTCTTCGAAGCTATCCAAAGAGGAGCTCTAGCGGTGCTCCTGGCCCTGGACGCCCGCAACGGCGGGCTCACCGTGGGCTTCAAGCGTTCCGGCGCCTGGCTGCCTCTGGCCAGGCTTGGCCCGGATCGCACGGCCGACGAGTATGCCTTCCT
>JBGSKZ010000385.1:0-3208 GCA_041741035.1 Treponematales bacterium | reverse complement strand
AGTACGCCGCCCGGAGCGACGCGAGGCCGCGGGCCATGGCGTCTACGCGCAGGGGGTCGAGGGCCTGGCCGTCCAGCTGCCAGCCCGAAGCGCTCCTGCGCAAGGTATAGTCAAGCTTCCGGAGGCCTCCCTCATCCAATTCCAGGCTACCGCGTATTCGGATCTCCTGAATATCCTGAACGGTAGGGGCGTTCGGGAAAACGCGCAAGTCGACCCAGCTGTCCAAGGCGGCCTTTACGTAGCTGGCGGTGCCCGCAGGCAAGGCCCATGCTTCTTGGCCATCGACGAAAGCCGCGTACGCGCCGGATCCGGAGGGGGTATAGTCGCCTACCAGGAGCTCGGCGAAGGTTTTGCCGGAAAAATCCTTGAGGGAGAGGCGAGAGACCCTGTCCTCGCCCAGGCCTAGCTCGGCCCAGGAAGCGCGGCTCGATGCCACGCGCTCGGCGCTCGAAAGCGCCGCGAGTGCGCTTATAAAACCCTCAATGCGCACGCTATCCGCGGGGAGGCCGCCCCCCGCGTCCGAAACCGTCCAGCCCTCGCCTCGCTTTTGCAAGTCGAACGCAAGCCCGGGAGCGGACACGCGTATGCCGGCGATACGCTCGAGCCCGGACCCAAAGGACAGCTTGATTATCGAGGCCGCGCGGCGCCCGGGAGCGGCGACGGCGCCGAGAACCAGGGCTATGACGAGGGCGGCGTTAAGGGCGATAAGCGCGCGCGCCTTGGTTTTATAGGACATCATGATTCCTGCGCTCCCTTCGAGCGCGCGAGGCGCTCGCGCTTCGCGCGCTTAGCCGAACGGACTATGCCGTAGCCTATGGCGGCTGCCGGTATGATAGCCAGATTTACGAGGTAGCTGAGGCTTATGAGCAAGGCGCGGAGGCTTTCGTCGCTAATCTTATTGAGCCGCAGGTCTCGTTCCGCCCGCGACCGTATGGCTACCAGATCCTCGTCCGAGGACAGCCAGTCCGCCGCGGCCAGGGCGAAGGACAGATTAAAGCCCGAGCCGCTCATGCGCACCAGTTCCGTGAGGAAGTCCGACGAGCTCAGCACCACGATACGCGTAGCGTCCGAACGCGGCTTAGCCGCCGGAAGCGGCGCTTCGCCCTCCCGGGCGGGCAGGTCTCCGCCCGCGAAGGCGCTCGTGAAGCTACCCGAAAGCGCCGCGGCCAGGAGGTACTGCCCTTCGCTGCCTGCCCTCTCATTCTCGTAGAGATAGGCTTCCTCGGGGCCGGTGGCGAAATCCTTGGTCTGCTTCCAAGCCTTCGGGCTGGTCTTGGCCAGTTCCACGGCGCTTACCCCGTCCACGGGCCGCAGCACTAGGGGGCTCGGCCAGAAGAGGTCGAGGCCCGAGAAGCCGGCTCCTATGGGATGCGTAGCATTGACGTATCGGCCGTCCACGGCCAGCCAGTGAGGGTAGCGCACATAGCGTATGGACGAAGCGCCGCCGGGGCTCGCTGTTTGGAACGGCACGGTAAGGCTCAGCTCGTCGAGCACGAGCTCACGGCGCAATTCGATCCCGTAGGCCCGCAGGGCGGAAAGGAAGCCTCCCTCGGGCAGGGCGCTGGCCGCGAGGCCGTACTCGGGATTCACGTCCACGCCTTTCAGGGCGAAGAGCGCCTTCCCGCCGTTCATCAGGTATTGATCGACGAAGTACGCGTCGTAGCGATCGAGAGCAGCGTTGCCAAGCACGAAGAGCACGCTTATGCCCGGCTCTATGGGTTGGCCCTTGAGCACTTCCTGAGGCCGGTAGCCCGCCCGCTGCAGCGTGGACGCGAGGCTCGGATAATCGGTTTGAAGGCTCTTGTCGGCGTCTCCGACGAGGAAGCCTGCTATGGCCCCGCTGTCGCGCACGAGTTTTCGCACGGCCTTTACCAGGTCGTATTCAAGCGTCGCCGTGTCGATGACGGCGGGGATAGTCTCGTAGCGGTCCAGGTATTCCACGACTATGCCGGTATACACCAGGGCGACCCGCTGTTCCGAGCGCTCCACCACCTGCAGTTGCTGGGCAGCTACGCCGAAGCCTTCGGCTTCCGTAGGGTCCTTGCCCGGGTCTACAACGCGTATCGCTATCGTCCCGCGGGATACCGACGCGAGCTCATCGAGGAAATCCTCTATGGCCGCCGGCCCCGGGTGCCTGTCTTTTAGGGATTTGGATATATAGTACGTGATCCGTACCGTGTCGGGTATATCCTCGTAGAGGCCGCGCGCCGCGGTGGACAGGGTAAAGGCCTTTCCTGAGCTCAGGTCGAGCTTGAAAAAGAAGCGCGTTGAGGCCAGCGCGAAGAGCGCAAGGGCGGAAAGGCTGAGAGCGAAAAGCACGCGCTCCCGCTTCTTTTGTATCCGTATCATGGCGGCTAGCTCCATTTCGCGAAAGACAGGTTCTTAGCGCTTAGGTACAGCGCCCCCGCGCTTATAGCCAGGAAGTAGGCCAGGTCTCGCGTGTCGAGCACGCCGCGCGAGAAGGAGCCGAAGCGGTAGCCCAGCGACAGCCAATTAATGAGCGAGGCGAGAAAGGAAGGCATTTCCAGCCAGACGGTGAGTTGATACATGAGGTTCAGGCCCACGAGCAGGAGCGCGCTAGCCAGGAAGGCGCTCATCTGGTTCCTGGCCATGCTGGATACCAGCTGCCCTATGGCCGCGCAGGCCGATGCCAACAGGGCTATGCCCAGGTACTCGGCGAACACGACGCCAGGGTCCAGCCTGCCGAACAGCCCTACCATGAAGGGCACCGGAAGGCTGAGCGCCAAGGCCGCGGCTATGACTGCCATGACGGCCAGGTGTTTTCCCAGAACTAGCTGCCCTTCGGTGAACGGCAGGGTTACGAGGGTTTCATAGGTGCCCTGCCTGCGTTCCTCGGCCCACAGCCTCATGGTGAGGGCGGGCAGTAGCACGGACAGGAGCACGGGCATGAGGCCGAAATAGCTCCGCATGCTGGCCCGATTGGCCGCGAAGAAGCCGCCCACGAAAAAGAAGAATACCCCGCTCGTGATTAGCAGGGCCGCGATGAATATGTAGGCCAGGGGCGAATTGAAGTAAGACCGCAGTTCCCGCCTGGCTATGGTCAGCGTGGCATTCATGATACGCGCTCCTCGCCGGTAAGGCGCACGAAAATCTCCTCAAGGGACATACGCTCGCGCCGCAGTTCCAACAGGCTCGCCCCGTTGGCGACGGCCCAGCCGAAAAGCGCCTCCGCGGCCTCGTCGCCGCC
>JBGSKZ010000384.1:0-1957 GCA_041741035.1 Treponematales bacterium | reverse complement strand
GCGCCTTGGCTCATCTGCTGCGCCGTGCCCGCCATTTCCTGGCTGCCTCCCGATACGTTGCCGGACGAGCCGAGCACCGATTGGGCCAGGGCGCGCAGGCTCTTGATCATAGCGTCGAGGGCCTTGGCCAGTTCGCCTATCTCGTCGGCGCGCTTGAGCTGGCCCTCCGGCACATCCTGGCCTAGCTCGCCCCGGGAAACGCTAACGGCCAATCCTATGCCGGTCATGAGCGGCTTCGTTATGGAAAGCGACAGGCTTATGCCCAAGGTCAAGGCGATAAGGGTGCCGACGGCGAGGGCGGCCCACATAATCAGGACGGTCCTTTGCGCCAGGGCTTCGTTCTGCGCGGCTATGTCGTGGGCCAGGCTCACCTGATGGGCCGCCAAGTCCTGAATGCCTTTTTCTGTCGCGCCGTTTATCTCGGCGAAGGTGGTCTGTATGAGCTTGTTCATCTCGTCGATGCGCTGGGCCAGGAAGAGCCGCTTAAGCTCCACGAGCTGCGTAAGGTAGCGCCCGTTGGCGGCTCCTATATCGTCGAGTATATCGACGCTGCGCGCGTCGGCCACCGAGGCTCGCAGCTCTTCGCTGGTAGCCGCGAGCTTCGCCGTCTGGGTTTCCGCAGCGGCGTAGTAACGTTCTATATCGGCTTCCGTACTGGACCGTAGCATGTAAAGTATGGCTACCCGGCGGAGCTGGTAGCTCTCCCGCAGATCGCCGAGCTGGTTGAGCGGTACGGCTACCCGCTCGAACAGAAAGCTGTCGGCAGACTTGATGACCTGTATGCGATTGATGCCTATGATGCCGATGGTCGCGGCGATAGCCGCTACGAATAAGAAAGCCAGGACGAGTTTAGCGGAGATCTTCATAAATACCTCCAAGAGCTGTTTAGTAATCTTGAGGCTAAGTATATGGCGTTTTTTATCGAATTAAAGGGATAAAAATATATTTACATTGGCAAGGCGCGGTTTTTCGATTAAAGGCGTTGCTAGGGCTTGGATTGCTCCTAAGCCCGGGTCTGTCGAGGGTAAGCCTCGACGATTGCCCGCTCAGCAAGCGGTATCGCCGTAGCGGCCTATCCAAACGGCTCTCCGTGAATTACCGCGTATCGCGCAAATCCTCTATGAAGGCGGTATTCCGCCAGCTCAAGGACGAAGCGCTGCTGAGGAAAATCACGTAGGCGCGGTCCGGCGTGACTACCGGGCTGATGCAGTACGGTACGTTTTCGACGAGTTTAGGCTCGCTCCAGCCATTTTGGAAGGAATAGCTTACATAGAGCCGGGGCGTATCCGAATGGCCCCTGAATCGCGAAAATAGGATATAGCTCTCGTCAGGCGCTATATTGGGCGTATACTCGTTGTTATCGCTATTGAGCGGCTGCGGAAGCCTCTCCGGCTTTTGATAACGGCCATCGGCCCAGCGGGATAGGTACAGGTCATTGTCGGGCCTTTCCGTGGCCGCCGAGAAATACAGGTTATAGTTTTCAGCCACTGAAACGGTCCAATGCATCGCTAATTCATTCACCGCCGGCGGCAGGGGCGCCGCTTCCGACCACTTCCCGCTTATGCGCTCAGACATCCATAGGTTTTCCTTGCCGCCGGTATTCGACCCGGGCAGGGCAGCCATGGATATAAAGTACAAGCGCTTTCCGTCCGGCGATATAAATGGGTCGCGCATGAAATCCATGCCTCCGGGCAGGAGGAAAATCGAGGGGGCTGTCCATGCGCCGTCCCGCAGCGCGCTGGCGTATATCCTCGAGCCGCTAAAGGATCCTGCCCACCAGAATTCGTCGCCTTCAGGGCTGAAGCTAGGCGCGGAGTGGAACTGGCCGCTCATGAAGCCTCGCCCGAAGGGTTCCGGTTCCTCGCCCGGAAGCTTCTGGCCCAGATAGGGTCCGCGTTTTAGCGCAGGCTCTCCGCCGTCGTCCGGGGCCGCGGACAGTGCCGCCGGCTGCCGGGCC
>JBGSKZ010000383.1:0-5260 GCA_041741035.1 Treponematales bacterium | reverse complement strand
CCGGCCGCCGATCGGCCGGCGCTGGCCGTAGGCGCGGCCCACGGCGCCATCATGCCGGGGCTGCTGCTGGCGGAATACCTGGACTGCCCCCTCTGGTTCGTGCGCTTTAGCATGTTCAAGCGGAAGGACGCCGAGCCCGTCCTCTCGCCGGTGGACGAGCGCGTCATAGCGGAAGCTGGAACGCGGGGCATGGTGCTCGCCTTCGACGAGGATTGCGCCTCGGGCCTTACCCTGCGCACCCTCGTCGACAGGCTGTCTCCCCTTGCGCCGGGGCTGCGCAGCGCATCTATCATACGCCACGCGTCCAGCGCCTTCAGCCCCGACTTCGCGGGCAAGACCTGGTGGGACTGAAGGGCCGGCTCAAGCCTCCCGCGCGTCGACGACCTTCTGGACGAGGGGAGCTACCGCGGCGACGAGGGTATCCTTGGGCACGCCTTCGACCTTCAGGGTACAATAATGATTGGACGCGTCTTCGCCGTCGAAGGTGACGAGCGATATGATATTGCCGCCCGCCTTGGCTACAGCGCCGGCCACCGCGGCCAGCTCGCCCTGCTTTTCTGGGAGCAGGAGGCTTAAGCGTATGCCCTTCTGCCTGGCGCCGAACATGCCTATAAAAAGCCTGAAGAGGTCCGATTCGGTGATTATGCCCACGAGCTTGCCGTCCCGCAGCACCGGGAGCCCGGCTATGCGGTGGTCGTCCATGATCCTGGCGGCTTCCTCTATGGGCAGGTCTTCCGTTACCGTGACGAGCTTCTTGGTCATTACCGACTCCACCTTGAGCTTGGAGATCAGGTAGTGAAGCTCATAGATATCCAAAGACGTTGCCGGCGGGGCCGAAGCATGATTGAGGTCGGCCGCGGTGACTATGCCGACGAGCCTGCCGGCCGCGTCCGTTACCGGAAGCCTATGAATTTTCTTGGCCCTCATTACCGCCTGCGCGTCCGATATGGTCACGTCCGCCGCGACCGTGATGGGATTCTTTGCCATACAGTTTCCGACATTCATCCTTCGCCTCCGTATTCATGTTTCGCCACTGCCGCGTCCCCCTATTTGCGGGGGGCGCGTACATGGAGCGCTTAGCCCTCATAAGCCATGTCTATTCTAGTATAATACCATGAGCCTAGGCCAATTAGATAGACGCCTATAGTTTTTCGCGGTCTACTGAAGGCAGAGTTTTAAAATGGGCGCGCGTTCTTCGCTTGCTCCCCTCTGGCTACGGTGTTACGCTGGCAGCCATCAACGTTTCAAGGACGCGTCATGAATCCAATCATCCAATCCCTGTTCGATCGTAAATCGGTACGTGCCTTCGAAGACAGGCCAATACCGGAAGAAGAGAGGAACCTGATCTTGGACGCGGCCATCCAATCGCCTACGGCGGGCAACCAAGCCCTGTTTACGATTCTGGATATCCGGGACCAGGGCATCAAAGACGAACTGGCCGTTAGTTGCGACAGCCAGCCGTTTATCGCCACGGCCCCGATGGTACTCGTATTCCTCGCGGATACGCGTCGATGGTTGGATTGCTACGAGCTTGCCGGGGTAGCGTATAGGAAACCTGAGGTAGGGGATCTGGTCATCGCCTGCGAAGATGCCCTTATCGCCGCGCAAAACGCGGTGGTAGCGGCACAGTCGCTGGGCTTAGGCTCGTGCTATATAGGCGACATCCTGGAGAACAGGGAAGGCGTCGTCAGGCTTCTATCTCTCGACGATTATGTATTCCCCGTGACTATGCTCGTGTTCGGCTATCCCACGGCGCAACAGAGCCAACGGCCAAAGCCAAAGCGCTTCGGCAGGGACTATCTCGTGCAAAGGGATACGTACTCCCGCTTGCCGGAAGCCGAACTGCGCGCCATGTTCAATGACGTCCATCCGGGGCACGACTTTGACCAATTCATGGCGGCCTTCTGCAAGCGCAAATACATGTCAGGCTTCGCCGTGGAACTGTCGCGCTCGGTACGGGCGTACCTGGAACCGTTCCTTCATAAATAAAATGTAAAGCCTAGCTAAGCATAAAGCCACCACGCCGGAAACAAGCTGTCGCTCCACGGCCGCTCCCATCTGCCCCAGCCTCCCGCGCCCCCCGGGCAGCGGGCGCAAAGCTAGCCAGGCGCTTGCGCTCCCCGACTGCGAGTCTATCCACTCTCCCGCCCCGTCCCCGAGAACGGCGCCAGAACCAAGCCCGGGAGCCCAGGGGCGGCGGGTGCCGCAAGAAGCGATGCCCGAGCGTTCAGCGAGGGTATCGCTTCGTTAGGCAGGACCCGCCGCCAATTGGCGCACAGGCTTGGCAGTAGACCCGAACATAGGGACGGGGCGGGCGAGGTACGCGCTAGTCGGCAGGACCCGCCGCCTATTGGCGCGTAGGCTTGGGAGTAGACCCGAACATAGGGACGGGGCGGGCGAGGTATGCGCTAGTCGGCAGGACCCGCCGCCTATTGGCGTCCAGGCTTGGCAGTAGACCCGAACATAGGGACGTGGCGGGCGAGGTACGCGCTAGTCGGCAGGACCCGCCGCCAATTGGCGCACAGGCTTGGCAGTAGACCCGAACATAGGGACGGGCCGGGCGTAGGCAAAGACGATTGCGCATTCGCCTTTACGGCGCTATTATGTGCCGCGCGCATGCGCGCGGGGGTTGCATGATCGAATACGTGGTGGCCGAAAATCCCGATTCTCGCGTGCTTAAACGAGCCGCATCCATTTTGGAAGGCGGCGGCCTCGTCGTGCTGCCCACCGACACGAGCTGGAGCGTCGTGTGCTCAATCGCGTCCAAGGAAGGCATAGCGAGGCTCAAGCGCTTGGGCGAACGCCGGGACAGGCCGCCTACGGTCATGTGCGCCAGCCTCTCGTCGGCCTCCGAGCTCTGCGATATAGACGGCGCGGCCTTCAGGCTCATGAAGCGGCTTACGCCCGGACCCTATGTGTTTATTTTGAAGAGCAGCGTGCGCGTGGCCAAGGATTTTGACCTTAAGCGCCAGGAAATAGGCGTGCGCATACCCCGCCATAAGGTGCCCCTCGCGCTTATGGAGGAGCTGGGCAGGCCGCTCCTGTCCGCGACGGCCAAGAAGACCATGCTCGACACGGAGCAGGAAGAGCCTGAGTTCCCCGAGGAGCTGCTTTTCTCCGGCGGCTGGGAGCTCGAAGACCTCCCGCACGTGGACCTCATACTCGATGGCGGGGAGGATAATGAGCGCCGCCTGGCTACCGTCCTGGATCTCCGCAGCGGCGAGGCGGAAGTGCTACGCTTGGGCTCAGGCCCCTTCCCCGATTAGTAGCGCTTAGCGCCCTCTCCGTTCCCCATGACTACCGTCTGGGTTGGATAGGCGAACGAGATTCCCTCTCGTTCAAATGCTTGGAAGATCTCTAGGTAAACGGCTTGCTGGGTGTCCATGTATTTGTTGTAGTCGGCGCTGTTTATATAGTAAACGAATTGGAAATTCAAGCTGAAGTCGCCATAGGCGGCGAAATGCCCCCGGTCAAAGATAACGTCCGGCTGTTCCTGGATAATTTCCTGAACGATCCCGGTAATGCTCTTTAGTTTATCCAGGGGCGTTTGATACACTATGGCTAAATTGAATACGACGCGGCGTTTTTCCATTTTTTTATAATTATGGACGCGGGAATTGGTCAGGTCGGTGTTTGAAAAGACTATCTGCTCCCCGCCTAAAGCCCGAATCCTCGTCGTTTTCATTCCTATGTTCTCGACCGTGCCCATTTTTTCGCCGACGATGATGAAATCACCGATCTCAAAAGGCTTGTCAAAGAATATCACGAGATAGCTAAACAAATCTCCCAGTACGGCCTGCGCGGCTAGGGCTACGGCGATTCCTCCGATACCCAACCCAGCCACAACGGCGGAAATCTTTATTCCCAGATTATCCAGGACAAATATCAGTGCTAGGATCCAGATTGTAATTTCGACAATGACCTGAAATCCTCGGACTTGCTTCGCTTTCTGCTCAGCCTGATCGGAATGGGCGAGATAGGACTGCAATCCTAAGCGGACTCCGGTAATAAAGGCCTTTATTGCAAGGATGGCGACGAGGATAATGCCGGCCGAATAAATGATTCTAGAGGCGGCTTCCGAAAGGGTCAGAGAATTTGCGGCTAAGTACAATGCCCCCAGAAAGAGAGCTGGAACGAGTGATCGATTTAATGCATTGATTAGGAAATCATCGCGTGCGTTTGAGCTGGATAGCGCCCGTTTTTTTAGTCGCTTTAGAAATATATTCTTGAGAATGATTACTATGACTGTACCTGCCAAGAAGATTCCCAGTGCCGTCAGGTAGTTTAGGATGGAATTCCCTGCAATGTCGTAATCTAGAACGCTCTGTATCGTCATTTAGTCCTCCCGGTTTTCTATCTTGGTTTATTATAACAGAGATAGTAAGGGATGACCAATGGACGCGGCAGGTTCTTTCTGGGTATAGAATTACATACGGCTAATGGTTAGTTTAGCTTAATTTTCTTGATCGGGTTCGAGATATTTGTTTGGATTTCATGCTACCGTCGCATCCCTAACTATCCGCCGCGCGGCGCTTTCCTATCGGCCCCGTTCGCGTACCGCGGCTTCGGCCGCCGCCAGGCGCTTTAGCTCCGACGGGGATAGGCCGCCCCCGCTCCTGAGCCAGCTTATCATGTCAAGCTGCTGGCCCAAGGGCACCCGCTCGTCCCCCGTACCCTCCAAAATTAAGAAGAGAGCCTCAAGGTCGGGCTTCACCTGCCTAGCCACGCCGAAAAGCCCGGGCAGCTGAGAATAGAAGGCAAAGCGCATGAAGCGGATTTCCAGCGACGAGGGCTGCTCTTCGGCAAGGCCCCGATAGAGGTCGAGGGCCTTATTTACGCGGCCGAATTTTTCGCCTAAGCGCCAATCGTGCTTCCCTATGAGCCCCTCGAGCGAAGCGCGGTAGGCGCGGGCCACGGGAGGCCAGCCTGGAATCGCGCCTTGAAAGCGGGTATCCATGAACGCTATCGCCGCGAGGGTGGCTTCCATCGAATCGGCGGCCCCGTAGAAATCGGCGCGCAAGCGGCTTAGCGTCGGCCCGTCGATGCCGACGTAGGCGGCTTCGGAACTTTGCCCGTGTACGGGCGCGGCCAGCGCGAAGAGCATGAGCATGCGCGTTATGCGCGACGGCGTATTCATACGACGATCCTCCCTATAAATGCCTTGCCGGGCAGGGCTAAGGCCTCGGCCCGGGCTGTAAGCGCGTATGCGACGGCGCGGGCGCTCTCGCCGCTCCCGCAGGCCAGCCAAAAGGCGCCGCCG
>JBGSKZ010000382.1:0-1409 GCA_041741035.1 Treponematales bacterium | reverse complement strand
CCGATGCCGGATATGCCGAGGGATAGGGCATAGGCGTTCAGCTCTTCCAGCGTTTCCGGCGCGATGACGCTAGCGCCCGAATAGGGGTTGGACGCGTTAGACCGTACGGACTTAGACAGCTCCCGTAATGTGGCTACGATTTTATTCAGGTAGAAGGGCAGGCTTTTCAGCCTCGAGGACAGGCTACCGTAAGCCAGGGTAATACCCGGAACGCTGAGCCCTTCCTTGTGCTCGGGCTTACCATAGCGTACCCGGTCCACGGGGCGCAGGTACTTAGTCTCCCTCGGCATTGGGAATTTCATCGCGCCTCTCCCGCTCCGCCAGCCCGCTGGCGGGATGCCAGGGCCCCGGCATTGGCGCTCAGCCGGCTAAGCAACGCGAATAGCGCCGCTTTATCGCCCTCCGAAAAGCCTTTAAATAGCTCCCGCTCCGCGCCGGCCTTTACGGCGATGAGGTTCTGGACTATGCGCCGCCCCGCCGGACTAAGCTTGCAGAGCGCGTTGCGTCGGTCGCTAGGGTCGGCCTCGCGTATAATGAAGCCGTCATCCTCAAGGATTTTAAGCGCCTTGGTAACGCTTGCCTTGCCGACGTTCTTGAGCCTGGCGAGCTCCAGTTGGTTAACGCCGGGATACATGGCGATGTGCATGAAGTACTCGTACTGGCCCTGGCCTACGCCGTAGGGTTCGACCTGGCTTCCAATGAATACGTTCACGCTTTGGGTAATCCCCCTGATGAGGGCGCCGAATTCGTGCAGCTTCATGGGGTTCCTCCTTCTCGGGCTCCAGTATAACGAGAATTAGTTTACCGGTCAACTAATATGCCGAGGGGTTCCCGGGTTCAGGGCTTCTTTGGCCATAGAGCACGCGGGCTCCGGCGGGTCGTGGATCGTAAGAGTCTTGGGCGTCGGAGGAGCTTGGATCGTAGAGATATTGGGCGTCGGCGTGGATAGGCGCGCGATGAGAAGCGGAGCCTAGCCGCTTTCCCCGGCCCGTTCCCTAGCCCGCGCCGCCTTACGCCCGTCCTGGATGAAGCGCTCCACGAGATCCGCCACGATGATGGCGGCGTGGCTGTTAAGGTGTATGCCGTCCACCAGGAGGTGAAAGCCGTTGGCCGCCGATATTTCGTCCAGGCTTTTGCCGAGCATGCGGTTGGCCCAGAAGGCGCGTTGGGTGGCGCGGGAAAGGTCCTCCGCGGCTATGGCGCGCTGTTTTGGCGCCTGTTCCAGGTAGGCGCACATGCGCTCGCGCAGGGGCAGGTAGTCCACGCCCTCGCTGAAGGCCACTTGCTTGACGATGGCGGCGTACTCCTCGGTGCGGAGCCACGCGTAGTGCTTGGGGTCCTCGCCTATGGGAGGCGTGGAGAGGAGCCCTATGCGGGCGCCGCTTTCCGCCTTGAGCCGGCGCACTATC
>JBGSKZ010000381.1:0-1376 GCA_041741035.1 Treponematales bacterium | reverse complement strand
CCGATGCCGGATATGCCGAGGGATAGGGCATAGGCGTTCAGCTCTTCCAGCGTTTCCGGCGCGATGACGCTAGCGCCCGAATAGGGGTTGGACGCGTTAGACCGTACGGACTTAGACAGCTCCCGTAATGTGGCTACGATTGTGTTCAGGTAGAAGGGCAGGCTTTTCAGCCTCGAGGACAGGCTGCCATAAGCCATGGTAATTCCCGGAACGCTGAGCCCTTCCTTGTGCTCGGGCTTACCATAGCGTACCCGGTCCACGGGGCGCAGGTACCTAGTCTCTCTCGGCATCGGGAATTTCATCGCGCCTCTCCCGCTCCGCCAGCCCGCGGACGGGATGCCAGAGCCCCGGCATTGGCGCCTAGCCGGCTAAGCAACGCGAATAGCGTCGCTTTATCGCCCTCCGAAAAGCCTTCGAAAAGCTCCCGCTCCACGCCGGCCTTTACGGCGAGGAGGTTCTGGACTATGCGCCGCCCCGCCGGACTAAGCTTGCAGAGTGCGTTGCGTCGGTCGCTAGGGTCGGCTTCGCGGATAATGAAGCCGTCATCCTCAAGGATCTTAAGCGCCTTGGTAACGCTTGCCTTGCCGACGTTCTTGAGCCTGGCAAGCTCCAGCTGGTTAACGCCGGGATACATGGCGATGTGCATGAAGTACTCGTACTGGCCCTGGCCTATGCCGTAGGGTTCGACCTGGCTTCCGATGAATACGTTCATGCTTTGGGTGATCCCCCTGATGAGGGTGCCGAATTCGTGCAGCTTCATGGGGTTCCTCCTTCTCGGGCTCCAGTATAACGAGAATTAGTTTGCCGGTCAACTAATATGCCGAGGGGTTCCCGGGCTCAGGGCTTCTTTGGTCATAGAGCACGCGGGCTTAGGCGGGTCGTGGATCGTAAGAGTCTTGGGCGTCGGCGGGGATAGGCGCGCGATGAGGAGTGGAGCCTAGCCGCTTTCCCCGGCCCGTTCCCTGGCGCGCGCCGCTTTGCGCCCGTCCTGGATGAAGCGTTCCACGAGGTCCGCCACGATGATGGCGGCGTGGCTGTTGAGGTGTATGCCATCCACCAGGAGGTGAAAGCCGTTGGACGCCGATATTTCGTCCAGGCTTTTACCGAGCATGCGGTTAGCCCAGAAGGCGCGTTGGGTGGCGCGGGAAAGGTCCTCCGCGGCTATGGCGCGCTGTTTTGGCGCCTGTTCCAGGTAGGCGCACATGCGCTCGCGCAGGGGCAGGTAGTCCACGCCATCGCTGAAGGCCACTTGCTTGACGATGGCGGCGTACTCCTCGGTGCGGAGCCACGCGTAGTGCTTGGGGTCCTCGCCTATGGGAGGCGTGGAGAGGAGCCCTATGCGGGCGCCGCTTTCCGCCTTGAGCCGGCGCACTATC
>JBGSKZ010000380.1:0-2345 GCA_041741035.1 Treponematales bacterium | reverse complement strand
ACTCGGCAAGGCGGCGGGCCGCGTCCGCGCCGAGGTCGCTCGATACGCGGCCGTATTCCCGGCCGTAATCGGCCAGGGCGTTTTCTATGGCTTCCGCTATGCCCGCTTTCGCGGCGGCGAAGTATTCCAGCATGCTGCGCTCCTTTATATGCCGAGGGTCCAGCCCATGCGCAGGGCGGCGAAAAACAGGGCCTGTATGAGCAGGTATACGCCCGCGAGGGAACCCGAGGCGGCCGAGGGACCGCCGCCCGTAGCGGCGCGCCGCACCAGCTTACGGTACGCGAAGGACGAGGCGAAGGCTATGGCGAACCAGGCCAGATAATTCTGCAGGGGTATGAAGCCTTCGGACCAGGTCCAATAGTCGAAGAGTATGGCCACGGGCTCCATGATCCAGTCGAAGCCCGTGGCGATGACGCCGGCCATGACGGAGGCCAGGAAATCCGAGCGCGCGCGGCGCTCGGCCACGCGTATGGCGCCGTATACTACGAGCACCCAATTAAACGCTATGACGAGCGGCACTTCGAAGGCCGCCAGGCCCAGGGTGGGGCCGTAGCGGTACGAGCCGAACACCAGGCCGGTAGCTACGCCCAGGGCCTCCAGGAAGAAGGTGAGGGCATAGACGACGAAGGCCCAAAGCCCGAAGCGCAGGCCTCCCGAGCCCAGGCTAGGCAGCATGACCGCTATGCCGCAGCCCAGGAGGAACCAGGGAGTCATGCCCAGCATGAGGGGCAGGGTGGGGCGGTAGAGGTGGCCGGCGGCGCCCACCGCGAACAGTATGACGATGAGGACGGTGACTATGCGGCCGTACCCAAGTTCGTCGGCCCGGCGCCTGGCCAGGGCAAAGAGGCCTTCGCTGTTAATGCGTGCCATATTTCCTCGCTAATTCTGCGGCGATGCCGCCCGAGAGCAGGGCTAGCGGCATGCCGCCGCCGGGATGGGCGCTGCCGCCGGTAAAGTAGAGCCCCCGTATGCGGCGGGAGCGGTTGGCGTGGCGGAAAAAAGCCGAGAAACGGTCGTTCGACGCAATGCCGTACAGGCTCCCGTAAGTGGAGCCAGTGTCGCGCTCTATGTCCGCGGGGCTGATGACGCGCTCCGCCTCGATGAGCGGCTCTATGGCCTGTCCCAGTTCGGCGCCGAGCCGGGATAGTATGCGCTCTTTTGCCTGCGCCGCAAGGGCCTGCCAGTCCTGCCCTGCATTGCGGGGGACGTTTATAAGCACGAACCAGTTTTCCGCCCCGGCCGGCGCGTCCTCGGGAGAGCTCTTGCCGGTGATATTCACATATATAGTAGGGTCGTCGGGCATGAGGCCCTGGTCGAATATGCGAGAGAACTCCCGGCGGTAGTCACCCGAGAAGAAGATATTGTTGCCACTTAGCTCTTTAAAGCTGTGCTTGATGCCCCAGAGAAAGACGAGGCCCGAGGATGAGGGCTCGAGCGCCTCGTAGCGCCTGGCCTCGGGCGCGTCGGGCTGCCCCAGGAGCCTGCGGTAGGTGGAAAGCACGTCGGCGTTGCTTACGACGAGGTCATAGGGCAGTTCTTCTCCGCCCGCCCGTATGCCGGTGACGCGCCTGCCCGCTTCGTCCGTGCGTATGGCCTCCACCTCGCTAGCCAAATGGAAGCGGACTCCCGCGTCTCGGGCGGCGGCCTCTATGGCGCGGGGCACGCTCACGATGCCCCCCTCCACGGCCCAGCCGCCCCACTGGTATTCCACGTGGGGCACTATGCGCATGGTGGCCGGCGTCTTGTACGGGTCCGAGCCGTTATAGGTGGCGTAGCGGTCGAAAAGCTGCACGACGCGGGCATCGTCGAAGGCGGCCGCGTTGGCGTCATGGAGGCTGCGCAGCGGATCTATGGCCGGCAGGCGCAGTATGGACCAGAGCCCCGAGGGCGAAAGATAGGTGGAGGCTTCGTGGAGGCTGTGCTTGAGGAAGAGCTCGCCGGCCACGCTCCATATGCGCCTGCCCTTTTTTAAGTACCGCGACAACTGCCGGTCCGCCGCACCACCGGCTATGCGTTCCAGTTCGGCGCCGAAACGCCGCTCATCGGCGTACGAGGAGAGCCGGGCCCCGTCGGGGTAGAAATAATTGCAGATGGGTTCGAGGGGAATAAGCCTGAGCCTGTCTTCCATGCGCTCGCCCAGGGCGGAGAAAAATTCCCTGAACACCCAGGGCATGGTAAAGAGCGAGGGGCCGGTGTCGAAGCGGTAAGCGCCCAGGCTAAGGCTCGCGGCCTTGCCGCCCGCGTAGGGCTGGCGCTCGTACAGGTCTACGCTGAAGCCGGCCTTGGCCAGGAGCGCGGCGGCCGCCATGCCCCCTAAGCCCGCGCCCACCACGGCCACGGTAAGG
>JBGSKZ010000379.1:0-3577 GCA_041741035.1 Treponematales bacterium | reverse complement strand
CCACGAACGCGCTGCGCCAGGTAAAGGCGCTCGGCATAGAGGTAAAAACCGCGGAATACGCCGTAGACGAGGATGACCTGTCCGCTCAGGCGGCGGCAGCGAAGCTCGGCATGGACCTTGACCGTATATTCAAGACCCTCGTCATCGTGGGGGACAAGAGCGGTCCCTTCATGTGCGTCATTCCCGGCTCGGCCGAGCTGGACCTCAAGAAAACGGCGAAGGCGAGCGGAAATAAAGCCGTATCGCTCTTGCCCCTTAAGGAACTCGAAAGCCTTACCGGCTACCAGCGCGGGGGCTGCAGCCCCGTGGGCAGCAAAAAGAAGCTCCCCGTATACCTGGACGAAACGGCCCAGCTCTGGGATTGGGTGTCGGTGAGCGCGGGCGCGCGCGGCCTGCAAATGCTGCTGTCGCCTGCCGACCTTATCGAGGCCAGCGGCGCGAGCTATGCGGATCTCATATAACTAGAAATAGCCTTGGCGGGAAGCGCGAGCCGCAGCGCGCCGGATAAGGAGCGCTAAGGGGTCCCGGTCAGCCTTTTATATCCAAGGCCGTGGGCTCCGCGGGCGAGGCGTACACGCTCTTTTTCTTGGCGTAGGGATTGGACACCGTCATGATCTGGTGCCTGAGCATCTCCATGCGCTGCTTGAGCAGGGAGCGGTTTTCCGCGTTCCTGTCGGCTACTTCGACCTTAAGGGCGCTCAAGGTGGAGCGCAGCTCGGGCAGGCCTTCGGGCTCGGAGCCTTGGTAGGCCATGCGGTAGAGATCCTCAAGGGGCTCTATCACCTTTTGCACGGAGAATATCTCGGAGACTATGCCCTGCTCGGCTTCCACGTGGGCTACCAGGGCGTCTACGTCGCCGCTTTCTATATCGGTTTTCTGCCGGTCGAGCAGCTCCAGGTAGTCGTGGAACTTGTCCCGCTGCCTGGCGAGCAGTTCGCGGAAGCGTTTGAGCACCGCGACCCGTTCGTCGAGTTCGGCGCGGGACAGGTTTTCCGACATGGCGTTAACCGGCGATATTCACGCCCTGGCTGCGCTCGCTGCCGCTGCCCTGGGCTTGGGTGGCCGCGATGCTCCAGGCGCTGCGCAGCTCCTCGAGCATTACCCGAATCGCGCGGATTCGCTCGGGGTCTTTGGCGATATTCGCTTCCATGAGCTCCCGATTGAAGTACACATAGAGGGAAAACAGATTCTTGGCTATTTCGCCGCCCAGCTCGAAATCAAGGCTGGCCATGAGCTCGGTAACGATATCCTGTACCTTGCTTATAGCGGCATTGGCCTTGTCCATATTGGCGGGCTTCGCGGTCTTGGCGGCGGATAAGAGATCTACGGCGCGGTCGCATTGCTTTACGGCTTCCTCGTAGAGCATTACTACGAGCTGGCCTGGGCTGGCGGTCTTGACGCGGGTCTCTTTATACGCGGCGAGCGGGTTATGGTTCATGCGCTTCCCCCTCCCTCAGGGTCTCTTTAGATTTTCGGCGGGTACCCTGCGTACTTAAGCCTATTCGTCCCCGAGGGAACCGGTTTCTTTCCAGGTTTCGATAATGCGGTAGGCATCGTTGATGCGCGCGCACGTTTCCGTAGCTTTTTTTTGCGATGCCGGGTCCGCGCCGTGGCGATCCGGGTGATGCTGTTTCAAGAGCTTCTTATAGGAGGAGCGAACGGCCTCAAACGTGGCTCCATAGGAAAGGCCAAGCGTGGCATAGGCCTGGCTGAGCTTAGCGGGAGGTCCGGATGCGCCCGATGCCGCCCTATAGCCCTGCCGGGAGCGCGCCGCTTCCTCCGCCCGAGCCCGCGCCTCGCGCTCCGCGCGAAGGCGCTCGGTCTTCTCCCGGTCATCGCCGAGGAAAGCGTCGAGCTCCTCCATGGCCTCGTCTAGGAAAGGATCAGCCGAATGCCGCCTGTCCGCGTCGCCAAAGGGCTTTTCGCCATCGTCCTCACCCGAAACGAATGAGCGCAGGAGCGTTCCCAGCCTGTCGAAGAATTGGTCCACGGTCGTCCTCTTAGCCTTGATAATGAATGCCGCGCTTGCGGTTAGTATATACGCACCTGCTATACTGTACCTAATGTGGGGGCCGGCGGCAAGGGTCTAGGCTCCGTAGCTCATAGACGAGGGGGCTAGGCTATGGCCGAACAGTCGGGGCTTATAGCGGTCTATGGGGCCGCCAACGTGGATATACAGGGGCACAGCGCCGCCCCCTTCAAGCCAGGCGATTCTAATCCCGGCTTCTCCTCCAGTACCCCAGGCGGCGTGGGCCGTAACATAGCCGAGAATTTGGCGCGTTGGGGCGCCGTGGTGGAATTGGTATCGGTTTTCGGCGACGATGAGCTCTCCCCCTTCATTCAAGCCTCCTGCACGGATTTGGGCATAGGCATAGGCTCGTCCCTATTCCTTCACGGGGCGGTTTCGCCCCGTTATCTCTGCCTTCTGGACGCGGACGGCGGCTTAATAGGGGCGGTGGCCGCCATGGACGCCCTTGAGCGCTTCGGCCCCGCCGAGCTGGCAGGGCGTTTCGGCCCGGGGGACAGAGCCGCGGTCGTGGTGCTGGACGCCAACCTGCCCGCGGCCACCCTCGCCCTGGCGGCGGGACGCTGGCGGGACAAGCCCCTACTCCTCGATACGGTGTCCCTCGCCAAGGCGCCAAAAGCCCTGAACCTGCTTCCCCTGTTGGCGATGATCAAGCCCAACAGGGCGGAAGCAGCCCTGCTCGCCTCGCTGGCGGGCTTTCCCGCCTCATCAGCCGACGGGGCTTCCGGCGGGGGAGGCGAGAGCGATTTGGCTTCCGGCAGAGGAGGCGAGGGCATAAAGGCCGCGGAGCCGGGGGCGGATGAAGCCCAGGCTTGGCATTCCGCGCGCGGCCTCAGAAAAGCAGGCTGCGCCGAGGTCTTCGTTAGCTTAGGCGCCGGGGGCTTACTCTGGAGCTCGGCCGAAGGCGAAGGCATAGCCAGGCCCCTGCCTTTGCCGGTGCGTAACGTGTCGGGCGCCGGCGACGCCGCGGCCGCCGCCCTTGCATGGGCCGCCGCCAAGCATTATAACTCAGAAGGTAAGGCTCGCCTCGCTATTGCCGCGGCCAGCTTGTGCTCTACATCGATAGGCTCCGTGCACAGCGGCGCGGACGCCGACAGCCTGGCACTACACGCGCAAGGAGTACGCATTGAACGCCTTTCTTGACCTAAGCCCCGAACTGCGCGGCGCTATCGAAAGCGGCAAGCCGGTCGTGGCGCTCGAGTCGACTATCATATCCCACGGCATGCCCTATCCCCGCAACGCGGAAACGGCCCTCGCGGTCGAACGGGCGGTCCGGGAAGCCGGCGCCATACCGGCCACGATAGCCATACTCGGCGGCAGGCTCAAGGCCGGCTTGACCGAGAGCGAGATACGGCGCTTGGGCGAGCTCGGCCACGCGGTAGCCAAGGTGAGCCGGCGCGACATGGCCGGTATAGTCTCCCGGGGCGCCGACGGCGCGACGACCGTGGCGGCGACCATGATCATCGCGGCCATGGCGGGCATACGCATATTCGCCACCGGCGGCATAGGCGGAGTGCACCGCGGCGCGGAGCTGAGCATGGACGTATCGGC
>JBGSKZ010000378.1:0-3936 GCA_041741035.1 Treponematales bacterium | reverse complement strand
TTAAGGTCTCGGGTGATGGCGCGGGGCTTAAGGCCGTCGCGTATCCAGGCCTGGGTCATCTGCACGGCGTTGTTGGCCCAGAAGCCCTTGACGCTCGCCTCCTTTATCCACGCCTCCAGGCGCGGGCGTATGGCGGGCAGGTCGATGTACAGGTGCTTCGTGGCGCGCGGCGCGGGCTTGGCGCCGCAGCTGGAGCATTTGGGATCCTTAAGCTCGGTGGGGTCGAGGAGCTTGCCGCAGTGCTCGCACTGGTCGCCTCGCGCGTCGTCGTAACCGCAGTGGGGGCATATGCCGCGCACGTAGCGGTCGGCTAGGAAGCGGGCGCAGGAATCGCAGTAGAGCTGCTCTATGGTCTGTTCCTGTATGAAGCCGGCGGCGTCCAGATCCTTGAAGAGCCCCTGCACGATTTCCGTCTGCTGGGGAGTGCTCGTGCGACCGAACTTATCGAAAGCTATGCCGAACCACTCGTATATGCCTTTATGCAGCTCATGGAAGCGGCCGCAGAGCTCGGCGGGGCTTACGCCCTCCTCCTGGGCCTTGGTCTCGGTAGCGGTGCCGTATTCGTCGGTGCCGCATACATAGAGCGTATCGAAGCCCCGCAGGCGGCAGGCCCGCGAGAACACGTCGGCGGACAGCACTTGTATGAGGTTGCCCAGGTGGGGAACGTTGTTTACGTACGGCAGGGCGCTGGTTACTAGTCTTTGTTTCATGGGGTGAACTATAGGGCAGGCTAAAAAACGATGTCAAGCTGAATGGAGCCTAGGGCGGCCCTAGAATCAGAATATCACCTTGGCATCGAGGGCTATTTCGTACGAGCCGCCCCAGAGCGCCGTAGCGCCGTCTATGCTTACGCTCTGCTCCAAGCCGATTTTGAAGCCCAGCGAGAGGCTGCCGGCCTGTATGAGCCGGGTCTCGTAGCTTCCGCCCGCGCTAAGGACTAGCGGGGCCAGGAGCTCGTCGGCCTGCGCGAGCTTTAACTCCAGGTTCCAGCTCTCCCTGAGCACCGGGCTGCGCCTGAATATGTCCTGGAGCCAAAAGGCTATGCTGCCGGGTTCGTCTTCCGTTCCTTCAGGCTTCCGCTCCAGGGGCAGGGCCACGCGCACGAGCTTGTCAAACCAGCCCGTGGCGGGACGCGTGCTCAAGGCCAGGCTTAGCCCTTCCGACCAACGGAGGGCGCTCCTGCCCCGCTCCCAGAAAAAGCGGTTGGTGGCATTGAGCTGCCAGCCCGAGCCGCCCTCGAAGGCTAGGCCGTGGCGCAGGCTCAGGCCGGGCAGGAGGGCGCCGTCGGAGGCGTAGCTGGTGAGCGTGATGTCGGCGCTCGACGAGTACTCGTCGAATTCCACGCCCTTAAGAACGGGCTTCACGCCGTTGCGGCCGAAGAGATTGGCCGAGCCGCCCCGCAGTTCCACGGCTAGGCTGCGCCTTTCGCTGCGTATATCCTGGGCCAGCTCAAAGCCGCGCGTATACGAGAGCCCGGCGGCGCTGGGCAGCCAGAAATCCATGAGCCCGAAGCCTATGGGCCTCGCGGCCTTGAGGCCAAGGGTATTCGCGTGGCTGGCGTTCAGGCTGCCGGCGAAGGCGCCTTCCCAGGCCGCCGCGGGCGCGGCGAGAAAGAGTTCGGCCAGGGGTATGCCTGCCCAAAGTTCGGCCGCGCTGCCGAAGAAGCCGCCAAGCTCGCCCGCGTCCTCCGCGAAGGAAGCGCTGGCGCTTAGGGCGCTCGCGGAGCTTGCCCTCTGGTAGTAGGGACTCAAGTCCACGCTGCCTAGCTTGAAGCCGTAGCCCAGGCGCGCGCCGACGGAACTCGACGCCTGTTCACCCGGGTCGTTCGGGTGCGCGTACTCGTGCTTGGTATCGAATTCAAGAATGCCGTTCAGTACCGCGCCTGAGGCCGAGAGCGAGCGCGAGAGCGCCTGGCCCTCCGCCGCCGGAAGGGCCAGGTTCCAGGAGTACAGCCAGGCGTCCGCTATACTCAAGGCGCCGAGTTGGGCCTCGGCCGAACGCAACGCCGCCCCGCCCTTCAGGCGCAGGTAATCCGATAAGCCCGCTTCCGCGGACCAGGCTTGGGAAAAGCGCCCCGCCTCCTCCTGGCTGCCCAAGCCTAGGCCGAGCTTGAAGGCGCCACCGCCCAGCGATAGCGCGCCACCCAGGCTCCTCGCGTAGCGTCCCAGGCCGGCGTCGCGCGAGTACTCGTCGTAGATGCCCGTAGGCGCTCCGCGCGACGGCAGATAGAGCGAGTAGCCCGCGCCCAGCGCGCCCATGCCGTCGGCGTAGCTGGGCGAGAGGCTGAGGCTCCACTGCGAGGGCCCGAGGCTGAAGCCGGCGGCAAGGGAGCCGGCTATGGACGCCTCCAGCGACTCGGAATCTCCGCCCGAGCCCGACGCCTGCCCGCGGCTTTCCAGCGATACGAAGAGGGGCTTCTCCGCCCGCTCGTCGCCCAGGCTGAAGGACGCCGAGCCCAGCAGGGCCAGGCTCTCGTCGGCTTCGCGCATGATGAGCTCGTCTATCCACACGACTTCGCCGTCGTCCAGGCCGGAAATCGTTATCAGGATGCGGGAGGGCGCGGCCGAAGGAAGGTAGTTGCCGTCGACGAGCTGGGTGACGCTACCGTTCGCGTCCGTGCGCGTTAGCGTGGGCCGTGCAGGGTCGAGGCGCAGGCTTAGCTTGGTCCATTCCGCGAGCCCGTCCAGGGCTATAGCCTCCACCGCCAAACCCTCGTCACCGGGGCCTGCGCCCTTGTCCACGTAGAGGCTCAGTTCAGCGCCTCCCGCCGTGCTGGACTTCACGAAGAACGAGAACTCGCTGAAGGACGATAGCGGCGCGGGCTCCACGTAGCGTACCAGCTCTATGGTCGCGTCGATTACGGTAGTGGCTCCCGTCCCGGCCGTTACGCGGAGGGCGTAGTTGTCCTCAGTCTGGCCATGCAGGGCCGCAAGCTCATCGGGGAAGACCGCGGTCAAAGCGTTGTCGCGGAAAGTCACGATCAAGAAATCATCGAGGCCGCCCGCCGTAGCGCTTACATCGGTGAGCCTAAAAGGCGACTTTGCCGGGCTGCCGTCCTCCATGCCCGCCAAGCGGTAGAGGCCACTCGCGCTGGCCCGCGAATAGCGGAGGAAGGCGTCGGCCTTTGCGCGCGCGTTTTCTCCCTCATAGCGCGCTTCCGCGGAAAGCCCGGCCCAGGCGGGCTTAAGTTCCCCGCCCACGGCGTAGCCCTGGCCCGGCAACGACCAGCGGCCGCCCAATGCTACGGCCCAATCCAGGCCCAGCCAGGGGAAGCGCGCACCGGCGCCGAATACCAGGCCTCCGTCGGAGCGGTCCTGGCTGTCTACGGCGTAGCGCACGACTATGGACTCGCCCGCGCGAGGCGGCGGGTAAAGCGTTAAGGCGCCGCTGGATTCGTCATAGTCGAAGTCCAGGCTGGGCACGCCGTCGCGGCTCACGCTTACGGTGCCCGCCACGGCCGCCGTCTCTATCCCCAGGGCGTCCAGGGCGACGAAGCCGCGCGCCACGAGGAGAAAGCCTGCATCTGCCGGATAAGCGGGATTCGTGCCCGCGGGAGGCGCTTCGTCGTATACCCAGGGAGCGTCAGCAAATGGAGCATCGGCCGCGAACGGCTTCATAAAATGATCTTTTCCGTAAAACGGTGCTGTGATGTCTCCCTTTGTTAGCGCTATGAGCCCCGGGGCGAGTTGGGTAAGCTGGTAACTAAGGTCAGCCTGGCCCGAAGCCACGGAACGCACGAAGAGCTCGCGCGCATCGCTAGAATCCGGGAGGGCGTAGATATTGCGCGCCTCGTAGGCCGTGGCCGCCCCGCCCTTCTCGTAAAGCTTAATCGTAGGGCTGCCCAGCAGAGTCGCGTCCGCGGCTAGGCCCCCGAGATCGGAGCCCGAAAAGTAGTACGCGTACAGGCCTTCACGCGGCTCCTGATTAAGGAGCACG
>JBGSKZ010000377.1:0-1033 GCA_041741035.1 Treponematales bacterium | reverse complement strand
AGGGGGCTTCAAGGAGCTCTTGGGCGACGGATCGAGTTACGGCCTTTCCATGAGCTACGCTGTACAGGAAAAACCTCGCGGCCTCGCGGATGCGTTCATCGTAGGCGAGAAATTTATAGGCAAGGATCGAGTAGCGCTGGTGCTGGGCGACAACGTGTTCTACGGGCAGAGTTTTACCCATGTCCTGGAGCGAGCCGCCGCGCGCGAGTATGGCGCTACGATATTCGGCTACTACGTGAAGGACCCGACGTCATACGGCGTAGTGGAGTTTGATTCCAATGGCAAAGCATTGTCTATAGAAGAAAAGCCTAAAGCGCCCAAGAGTAATTACGCCGTACCGGGGCTCTACTTCTACGACAATGACGTAGTAGAGATAGCTAAAAACGTGAAGCCGTCTGCCCGCGGCGAGATAGAGATAACGAGCGTCAACAACGAGTACCTTTCCCGTGGCTCACTTCAGGTAGAGGTGCTGGGGCGCGGCTTCGCGTGGCTGGACACCGGTAATCCAAGTGACCTTTTGTCAGCTAGCTCCTATATCGAAGCGATACAGAACCGGCAGGGGCTGTACGTGGCGTGCCTGGAGGAGATCGGGTATCACCAGGGGTGGCTGAGCAAGGACGGCCTTATCGCCGCGGCGGATAGGATGAAGAAGACGGAATACGGGGAGTACTTGGGTTACCTAGTTCGCAGATAGCATTAAGGAAAAATATGGCCAATCCTATCAAGTTGAAAGCTACCGTATCCTCTATTAAGCGATTCGGCGATGGTGTATACGAAGTAGCGCTGGCTACGACGAGTACCGTACCTCGGTACAAGCCAGGGCAGTTCCTTCACCTGACGGTTGATGAGTATGATCCTGCCGGTGGGTTCTGGCCAGAGTCGCGTGTATTCTCCATTGCGTCTGCATGGGGAAGCGGTGATCTAAAGATTGTGTATAGCGTCAAAGGGCGATATACGAAGCGCATGGAAGAGATGGTTGAGGCAGGAACAGAAGTCTGGCTCAAGCTACCATACGGTGATTTTATCATAGAAA
>JBGSKZ010000376.1:0-2053 GCA_041741035.1 Treponematales bacterium | reverse complement strand
GAATACGGTACCGCCGCCGACGTATATTGGGCTCTTCACGTCGCCCTGGCGGGCGCGGCCGGTGCCTTTTTGGCTATACGGGCGCCTATTGGTACCGTGTACCTCTCCGCGCGCCTGGCCGGCGCTTTATAGTCGACAAGCTTCGTGACCCTGTACTATACTGGGCAGAGCGCCGAGCGAGGCGCGTAAAAACCACTACGTACAGCGCCGCCTCCCCCGAGCGGCTATCAGGAGCTATCATGGCTGAAACCCGCGTTCTCGTAAATCTATCGAACAGGCATATGCACGTTTCCAAAGAGGATCTCGCCATACTCTTCGGGGTCGGCCATAGCCTTACCAAGACTAAGGACCTCATGCAGCCCGGCCAGTTCGCCTGCGACGAGACCGTTACCATACGCGGCCCTAAAGGCGCCATAAGTGGCGTGCGCATACTCGGTCCCGAGCGCAAGGAAACCCAGTGCGAGATCCTGTCCAGCGACGTGTTCAAGCTCGGCGCCATAGGCTGCCCCACCCGCGAATCGGGACAGCTCGACGGCTCCATGGGCTTCGTCATAGAAGGTCCCGCCGGCAGCGTCAAGAAAGACAAGGGCCTCATTATAGCCAAGCGCCACGTGCACTTCGATCCCAAGAGCGCCGAAGCCTTCGGCGTCAAGGATAAGGAGCTCGTGGACCTTAAGGTCGGCGGCGAGCGCGCCGCCGTATTCCAGAACGTGGTATGCAGGGTGCACGAGAGCTACGCGCTCGAATGCCACCTCGACTTCGACGAGGGCAACGCGGTCGGCATAGGGTCCGGCGCGTACGGCGAAGTGATTCGCAGACTTTAATCCCGCGGCCAGGGTATCGGCCACCGGGAACGGCGGCCGCAAGGCCGCCGTTTTTTTATGGCTTAGCGCGTACAAGGAAAAGGGGGATATATGAATAAGGTGATCCTTAAGGCTCAGGATTTAGACGGTTACTTGAGCGACGGAGACAGGCAGAGCCTCGAGCGCATGGACGGGCTGTACCGCAAGGCCATGCTGTCGTTCAATATGCTGTCCGCGGCGCGCAAGGACGCAGAGCGCCGCAAGGAAGAGAATAACCTTATAGAGCTCTATAACGACATGGGCGGGCTCATGCAGGAAATATGCAGGGGGGACCCGCGCATAAAGGTGTACTCCTTCGAGACGCCCAGCGAGAGCCATGGCGAGGCTTCGCGGCTCATCGCGAAGCTGCGCGATATAAAAACCCCCAGGCACGAGTTCACCTACTATACCCAGCGCGCCTATGAGCTCCTGTTCAACCTGGCCTTCGGCGGGGCTAAGAGCGAGAATAAGAACTACCTTATCGTGAAGACCCCCGTTACGGTGCCCGTTCAGAATTACGCCGTGCATAAGATACCCAACGTGGACGACAAGATAGACAACACGGTCATGTGCGTTATGCTTCGCGGCGCGCTCCTGCCCTCCATCATCATGTCCAAGGAGATCCAGGAATACTCGTCCCACGGCTACGTAACGCCCTTCGCGCTCTTCAAGATCAAGCGCGACGATAGCAAGGACGAGGCCACCATGGAATACATCCTGGACCTTGACCGCTCTTATTTCAGGCCCGAGGATCTGGACGGCAAGGACCTCATATTCGCCGATCCCATGAACGCGACGGGCGGCTCCCTCGTCACCGTGGTCAAGTATATACTGGATCAGGGCGTGCGGCCTAAATCCATACGCTGCTTTAACATCATATCCGCGCTCAAAGGAGCGCTCCGGGCCGTGCGGGCCATAGACAATATGAGCGTATACACGCTGTGGATGGATCCGGTGCTCAACGAGATGGCCTATATCATGCCGGGCTTGGGCGACGCGGGCGACCGCATCAACGGCAAGGACGAGGACGAGTCCCCCCGCGACATGATACGGCTCATAGCCGACTACGGTTCCAACATAACGAGCCTCTACCGCTCGCAGATACGCACGATAGAGGATACGGTGCTCGGCCGATGAGAGCTCGGGGCTTAAGGCCTGTACGCGCGCCTCTGGGCGCGGCCTTAGCAGGCGCGGCGCTCGCGGCGCTGCTG
>JBGSKZ010000375.1:0-5033 GCA_041741035.1 Treponematales bacterium | reverse complement strand
GGCAGGCGAAGCGGCGGACGGGGATACCGCGGCGCGCGCGGAATTCGAACGGACCGAGCGCGAGGACATAGCCGCGGTTCATCCCGACTACGCCGGCGCGGATTTCGGCGCGTACCTTCGCATCGTCGATTCGCCCAACCCCATGCACAGGCTCTGGAACGACACGCCTTGGCTCAAGTACCGCCTGGCCTACGGCTGCTACTGGAAACG
Organism: Treponematales bacterium; assembly: GCA_041741035.1. Classification (GTDB taxonomy): domain Bacteria; phylum Spirochaetota; class Spirochaetia; order Treponematales; family UBA12059; genus UBA5200. The sequence continues at coordinate 4,823 of JBGSKZ010000375.1, read as the reverse complement.
CTGCGCCTTTTGCGATACCGAACTGGATTATATCAAGCGCTACCTGCCCAGCGACTTGGACGCGCTCATGGCCGCCGCCGACGCGGCATCCGCGCGCGCCAAGCTCTATGGCATACATTTTACCGACGAGGCTATGCCGATCGCGCTGGTACGGAGCTTCGCGGCCCGCAACCGGAAACGCTCCCGCCCCTTCAGCTTCTGGGGCAACGCGCGCTTCGACCGCTCCTGGACCGAGGAAGCCTGCTCTATGGCGGCCGAGGGCGGGCTCATAGCGGTATCCGGGGGCGTGGAAATAGCCACGGGCAAGGGCTTGGAAATCGTGGATAAGGGCTTCAGCCTCAGCGACCTGATACGAAGCCTGGCCAATTTCAAGCGGGCAGGCGTACTCACCCACGCCTACCTTATTTACGGCTTCCCGGGGCAAAGCGACCAGGACATAGCCGATTCGGCGGAGATGGTGCGGGCGCTGCTCGCCGAGGGGCTGGTCGACTCGGCCTTCTGGCACAAGTTCGTGCTCACACGGCATTCACGGCTTTACGCCCGCTGGGAGCGCGGCGAAGCGCCCGGCCTGGCGCCGTTCATTCCCCCGTCGCGTTTCGCGGTCAACGATCTGCGCTTTAAGGGCGAAGAGTACTACGAGCGCTGGACGGCGCCGCTGGACGCGGCCCTCGCCGCCTGGGCAGACCGCGGTGAACTCGAGCGGCCCCTGACGGCCTTCCTTCCCAAAGGCCTGCCGCGGCCGAAGCTGGACGCGGCGCGCGCATTCCGCGAAGCGGGCCTCTAGCGCGGCGGACAGCGCCAATGCCTCGGGGATGCCGGCAGTCCGTCGCGCCGCATTAAAAAAAAGGCGCCAGGGCGTAAGCCTTGGCGCTTTTATCATGGGCAGTATTGGAGTTGAACCAACGACCCCCAGTGTGTCATACTGGTGCTCTAACCAACTGAGCTAACCGCCCGTACCGTCCGCCTCTCTTGGCCGGCGGACGCTTTGTTATACCAGCGAGCCTCCGCCGTGTCAAGGCTAAGGCTTAGCCTGGCTTACTTGGTAAGCACGTGCTGTATGCGCTCCAATACCTTCTTGCGGTCCAGGGGCTTCACGATATAGTTCTTCGCGCCGGTGAGGAGCGCCTGCTTGACCAGGTCCTGCTTGCCGAGCGCGCTGATCATGATCACCTTGGCGTTCTTGTCAAAGTCTATGATCTTCTGAAGGGCGGTGAGGCCGTCCATATTGGGCATGGTTATATCCATGGTAACCAAGTCCACGTTGGGGTAGAGCTCTTTGTAGCGCTCCAGGCCCAACAGGCCGTCGGCGGCCTGGCCGACCACGTCATAGCCCTCGGACGTGAGTATCTGGGTAATCTGCTTGGCTACGAACATCGAATCGTCCACCACGAGTATGCGGTAGGGGGTGCCGTCGGGCTTCTGCCCTTCGGGCTTACGTTCGTTGATGGACGGAAAGTCTTCTTTTGTCTTCATAACGCCTCCGTCACGCTCGCTCTCGTATGGCTACGTTCACTTCTACCTTGCCATGGGGTGTCTCCATGGGCACGATAAGAGCCTCAACGTCTTGGTTGCTTACTTCCATGTTGTCGCCGGTAAAGATGGCCGGCGGCGTAAGGTCGAAGCGGAAGCCCAGCTCATGGAGCTTCGTTACCGCCTGGGCGGTAATCATGTTGGCGAGCTCCGTGATCGTGGCCTTGACGAGCTCGTCGAGGGTCTTAAGCTCCTCGCCGTTCATGGCGCTGGCTATGCGCAGCGCCGTGGCCTTATCCATGTCGAAGAGCACGCGCCCCTCTACGTCTCCGGCCAGGCCTACGATTGCGGCTACGCCCATGACGGGCATGGACGTGGACTTGAGGAACAGCTCGCCCCGTTTCACGTCCGCCTGCAACACCTCTTTCATGACATTGAAGGCGCTCTCCACGAAGGGGTTGATATACTCTACTCTCATGCGGTTCTCCCGTTCTTCACAGTCTCTCCCGCTTAGCGGGATCCTTTTACGTAGGCGGAAATATCGGCTTGGCCGACGCCGGTCCAGCCGTCCAGGGGCATAAGCTCATTGACGCCGAGTATGAGCGCGGCGCCTTCCTTGGCCTTCTCGTTAATATCGATAAGCAGGCGCTTCTGGTCGGGACCCGACAAGAAGGATAACGTATCCCTACAAAGTATCAAGTCCAGGGGCGGAAGAGGATTGGCATTGAGCACGTCATGGAACTCAAAGAAGATGGAGTCCCGTATGCCCTGGGCGAAGGTCCAGCCATTCCGTCCCTTAACCATGAACTCCCGGTAACGCTCGGGCAGATCCTCGAATTCGAAGACCATATTGGGCGCCATCGATATGGCCAGGAGATCCGAGTCGTTAGCCCATATCTTTATGCGGGCTTCCGGATAGGCTTCCTTAAGCAGGCAGGCCAGCGAGTAGGACTCGTAGCCCTTGCCGCAGCCGGGATTCCACACGTTTATGCTGCGCGAGGCTATGGGCGGGAGCGCCTGCATGAGCGACGCAGCGTACTCGTCGCTCCACAGGCTCCCGGTGCAGGGAGAGTAGAAGGCCTCGAGGAATTCGTCCGCGTCCGACTCGCTGCGCAGCTGTATCTCGTTTTCTTTTTTTGATTTGCGCCATACGGCGTAGCGGGCGTTAAACCACTGTTCATTGAGGGGGGAAAAGCCGAATTTCTTAAAGCTCGCCAAGGTCTCTTTGATAAAATCGGCGTTAATATCCACCTGGCCTGTCGAGGACGGGTTCTTAGCGGAGGCCGAAGCGTCCTCGTAGGCAAAAGGCGCGGCTCCGCGCGGGGAGGAAAGCGCGGGCGTCGGCCGCTTGTCGACGGCAGCTTCCTGCTTATCGGGAGAAAAGAGCTTCTCCACGTTCAGTATTATGTAGAGCTTGCCCCTGTTTTCTATGATGCCCTTAATGTACTTAACGTTTATGTCGCCGAAGATGGGGTGCGGAGGCTGTATGCTCGCGCTGGCCACGCCCACGACCTTGTCGATATTATCGACGATAACGCCGAAGACATGGTCGTCTATGCGCAGTATGAGGAGGCTCTCCAGCGCGCTATCGTCCTTCCGCTCGGCCGGCAGATGAAACATGACGCGCAGGTCGATGATGGATATGATGTCACCGCGCAGGTTATACACCCCGCGCACGAATGGCGCGGCATTAGGCACGTAGGTGAAGCGGCCCGCGTGGGCAATCTCCTTCACGTTCATGATGTCTATGCCGTACTCCTTGCCCCCGAGGGAGAAGGTGACCATCTTGAAGTCTATTTTGTCCGCGCGCTCTTTCTTCTCGTCCTGAGCGGGCGCGGCTTGCGCTTCGGCGGCTTGCATGCTCATCTAGCTCGAGCTCCCGTCTTGTTCATCGTATGGTTAATTCGAGGCGTTGGCGCTCCTCGAGCTCTTTCTTCTGGCCCAGCTCCAGGAGCTGGCTCACGTCTATGATCAGGCACACGGAGCCGTCGCCCAATATGGACGCCCCCGCTATGCCCGGCGAATTCGTGAACTGGTCGTGCAGGGGCTTTATGACCACGTCCTCCTCGCCGATGAGGCTGTCCACCATTAGGCCCATGCGCTTCTCGGCCGTACCCACGATGACCACGAAGCAGTAGGCTCCCTGCTCGTCGGTCTGTATGCGGAATAGCCGGTTCAGCCGCAGGAGCGATACCACGTCGCTACGCACGTTGAAGACCTCGTAATTGTCTATCATCTTGATTTCCGAGGGCTTTATGCGATGGCTTTCTATGACGCTGGTAATGGGTATGGAGTAGATCTCTTTGCCCACCCGCACGAGGAGGCCCTGGATGATGGCCAGGGTAAGGGGCAGCTTGATCGTGAACTTGGTGCCCTTGCCCTTCTGGCTGGATACCGTTACCGAGCCGTTAAGCTTCTCTATCTGCCGCTTAACCACGTCGAGGCCTACGCCGCGGCCGGAAATATTGGTAATGCTGGCGGCGGTTGAAAAGCCCGGCTCGAAAATCAGGTTAAAGGATTCAAGCTCCGTGAGTACCTTATTCGGGTGTATGACGCCGCGCTCCACGGCCTTATTTTTAACAGCGTCGATATCGATACCCTTGCCGTCGTCGGATATCTCGATGATGATCATGTTGCCTTCGTTGGAGGCCCGCAGCATCACGGTGCCCTCCTCCGGCTTGCCCGCCGCCTTGCGGTCGGCGGCCGATTCAATGCCGTGATCGAGGGCGTTGCGCACGGAGTGCATCAAGGGATCGAGCAGATCCTCTATGACCGACTTGTCCAGCTCGGTATCCTCGCCCTCGATGACGAGGTTCACCTTCTTTGACAGGCTCTTGGACAGATCGCGCACCAGGCGCGGGAAGCGGCTGAATATCTGGCTAATGGGCACCATGCGTATGCGCATGACGCCTTCCTGCAGTTCGCTGGTAATGCGGCCGAGATTCTGCGCGGTGCCCCGGAATTTCGCCACGTTCGCCTTAAACTCCGACTCGAAGGCGTCAAAGGTGGCATAAAGGGAACCGTACTTCTCCACGATCTCCTTCTTTACTTCCTTAATGGGCCTGCCGGCCTCTATAGCCGCTAGATAGTCGGGGAGCTCGTCGAAAAGATCCTTGATCTTATCGCGGAAGGTCCCTTGAGCGTTCTGGAAACCGTTTTGCAGCTCCGCGAACTGGGTGCTTATCTGATTAAAGGTAGCCTTATTGATTACCGTCTCGGACACGAGGTTCAACAGATTATCGATGCGCTTGGAATCCACGCGCAATATGCTGCCCGCCTGCTGACCCGCTTTCCGGGCCTCGGCGTTGCGGTCTTCGGCATGTTCGTCCGGTACCGCCTCAAGGGCCGGCTCG
>JBGSKZ010000374.1:0-4722 GCA_041741035.1 Treponematales bacterium | reverse complement strand
CCCTATGCCGGGAGCCAGGAGCCACGCGTTCGGCGCCGCCGCGCGCACGGCCTTAAGGCCCGGTATATCGTTTCCCGCCGCCACGAGCCCAACCCGGTCCGACCAGGAGCTGGCCTCCGCCGCTACAGCCTCATAGAGTTTTAGGCCTCCCACGGAGAGGTCCTGGAATTGGGGGGCGCCGGGATTGCTCGTCCGGGCGAGCACGAAAACGGCTTTTTCGGGATAGGCAAGGAAGGGGTCGACCGCGTCGCGGCCCATATAGGGGTTCAAGGTAACGGCGCCGGCGCCGAGCTGTCCGAAACAGGCCCGGGCATAGGCTTCCGCAGTAGGTCCTATGTCGCCCCGCTTGGCGTCAAGCAGCACGGGAGCGTCGGGCGCTATGGCGGCTATAAGCTTCTTGAGCCAGTCCAGGCCTTCCCCGCCATACGCCTCGTAAAATGCGCTATTGGGCTTGTAACAGGCGGCATAGGCCATGGTGGCTTCCACGAGGCGCATCGATCGGTCGTATAGCGCCTTAGGGCCCTCGCCCGCCTCAAGCCTCGGATCCAAGCCCACGCAGAGCAGGCTGCCCTTCGCGCGCCATGCGCTATCGATAGCGGCAAAAAAGTCCATAGTATGCCTCCCTGTGGCGGCCAGCGGGCCGGCTCACCATAGCATGGCCTCGTTTCTCTGGTCAAATGCGCTATAGTATAGGGCAGGCTTTACATTAGTCGACCAGTAATCTTTTTTGCTCTATGCAAGGCCATGGTTTTTTGACTATTTTGAACTATAATCGTATCGTGTCCTATCTGTCGTCACGACGCCGGGTATGGGCCGCCCGTTCAAGGAGGAACCCGATAATGAGAAGATTAGCAGTCGTCGTTTTAGCCTTAGTGTGCATAGGCGCCGCGGCCTGGGCCGAGGACGAGGGAGGCTTCAAGTTCCAGGCCGGCATCGTGCTCGGCACCGACGTTATTGTCATACCGGGTACCGACCAGACGGAAACTTGGAACGTCCTGGGCTTCCAACCCGACCTTGGCTTCGGCAAATTCGGCATAGGCTTCGACCTGAGCATGCATTTCCAGCTGGGCTCCACGGGCGGAGAAGCCCTGGTCGTCTATCCCGGAGACTGGGTGCCCGACTACGAAGGCTCAGGCAAAACCTTCCTGGACCTGTACCTGCCTAAGATCATGTACCTGCGCTACGGTTTCCGGGGCGATCCGCTCTTCACCAAGCTGGGCTCCGTGGACGACTTTACCCTGGGCAACGGCTTCATCGTGGGCAATTACGCGAATACGAATTTCCTGCCCAGCCAGCGCATATTCGGCCTCCAGCTCAACCTGGACGGCGAGCTCTTCGGCTTTCCCTACGTGGGCATAGAGCTGCTCACGGGCAACCTGGCCCAGCTCGACGTAATAGGCGGCCGCTTCTTCGTGCGCCCCCTTTTGTCCACCGGCCTGCCCATACTGGAGGACCTGCAAGTCGGCGCCACCGTGGCGGCCGATACCAAGCCGGAGCTGTACATAGCGGAGGCGAACGTGCAGGGTAACGGCGCGGTAGCCGTTTACGGCGCCGACCTCTTCCTGCCCCTTATCAAAAGCAAGGCCTTCCCCCTGGCGGCCTTCAGCGAGCTTGCCTTCCAGCCTAAGGGACGCACGGGCTTCATGGTGGGCGCGGGCGGACGGCTGGCAAGCGTCATTACCTACGGGGCGCAGATACGCGCGCTGAGCGCCGGCTTCATACCCGTGTACTTCGACGCCAACTATGACCTGTTCAGGGCCATCAAGTCCGATATCATGGAGAGCACGCCTTCGGGAGACGGCACGGTGGGCTGGCTGGCCAAGGCCGGCGCTAGCCTCTTCAACGATAGCGTCTTTTTCGACATAAGCGTGGACGGCCCCTTCCAGGCCATACCTGAAGTAGACACCCTTAACCCCGCCGAGTACCCGCACATACGGGCGGTGGCCGGCGTCGGCGAGGGGCTCTTAGGCAGCTTCTTCTTCGATTTCTCGTATGACAAGTACTTCATAGGCAAGGCTAACGCCTTCTGGGAAGACCTCGTCGACCCGACCGACGCGGTCATAGGCGCGGCGGTGAACTTCAAGAGCGGCGCGGCCGTGTTCACCCTGCTCTACAACCTGCGCTACAACCCGGCTACCGGGGACTTCGATATTACCTCGAGCCTGCAGAGCTCGATTAAATTCTGACGGCTAAGAGGAGGAAGAGCATGAGAACCAGATCATTCGCCTTTGCGTTGCTTATTATACTCTGCGGAACGGCCATGGCGGCCGCGCAGAGCCAGAGCCTTATACTCGAGTACGTGCAGGGCAACGACCTGACCGTTACCGATCCTAAGGGCACGGTGTTCACCTACGCCTCGGGCGGCATATTCGAGGGCGACGCCCTCGCTGCGGGCACCATACTGCGCACCGGCCCCACGACCACGGTGGAGCTGAGGCTCAAGCCAAACGGCACCCTGGTAAAGATCGCCAAGGGCACGACCTTCCGCATTGAGGGCCTGGCCACGCCGCAGGATAACCGCAACGGCTTTACCCTGGTGGCGGGCAAGATACGCGCGGTGGCCGCCAAGGGCTCCACCTACGATATCTATACCGCGAGCACCGTGGCCGGCGTGCGCGGCACCGACTTCACCATGTCCTACCAGGAAGGCCGCAAGGCCATGCTCCTCGTGGCCAAGGGCGCCGTGGAATTCGGCCGCCGCGGCCCCGCGGGCGAGATGCTCGACGCCTTCTTCGTGAACGCCGGCCAGTTTGCCGACTTCTTCGGCGGCTTCGCGGCGCAGAATTTCACCGACGAGATCTTCAACGAAGAATATAGCGAGCTGGAGGTCGATCCCAGCCGCCTTCCCCCCGAAGCCGAGGAACCCGCGGCGGAAGCCGGCGATACCGAAGCCGGCGAGGGCGATGTAGCGGATGAAGGCGGTACCGATGGCCTTGCCGATCTTGGCGAGGGCGAGGGAGCCCTCGGCGAAGAGCCTCCCATTGCGCCCGGCGTCGATCCCGACAGCCCCTTCGTGGCCTGGCTCCGCGAGGCCCTGGGCATGGAGATAGGCTCTATCACCATAAACGGCGAGACCTACGCCAAGGCCGTCATACAGCCCACCATAAACCTGGGCGAGCTCAAGATGGCCCTGTACCTGCCCATTATCTACCAGAAGAACATGTTCGACCCCGCCGACTGGTATAAGCCCAACGGCAACGACGAGTGGTCCTTCGGCACCGACATAGGCTGGAGCGAGGAGCCCCTGGACGCCTTCATCGACGCCGCCAGCGACCTCTTCCTCAAGTTCAAGTACATCGAGTACGGCAGGCCCCTGGACGACCCCTTCTTCGTCAAGATAGGCAACCTGAACAGCTTCACCGTGGGCCACGGCCTGGTTATGCGAAACTATGCCAACGACACCGAGTTCCCCGCCGTGCGCCGCCTGGGCCTCAACCTGGGCCTAGATAAGGGCGGCTGGGGTTTCGAAGCCCTGGCCAACGACCTGGTACAGCCCGAGGTATTCGGCGGAAGGCTCTATATACGCCCCATACCCGACTTCAAGCTGGCCTTCGGCCTGTCCGCGGTGCTTGACCTGGCGCCCGCCTCCATCTTCGAAAGCGCCGCCGGCGGCGCCGAAGAATACGGCGACCCCATATTCATAGCCAGCGGCGTGGACCTTGACCTGCCCATAATCGCGCGCAACGCGGTATTCGGCCTGCGCTTCTTCGCCGACGCCGCGGCCATGATACCTTACGTGCGCAATGAATTTACCATTGGCAGCGATACGGCGGCGAGCGGCCTCCGCTACGATATGGTATACGCCGACGGCGCGCTTAAGAACTGGGGCGCGGCGGCCGGTTTCATGGGCAACGTGCTCTTTATAGACTGGCGCCTCGAATACCGCTACTTCACCGGCGCCTTCAGGCCCGCCTTCTTCGACTCAGGCTACGAGCGCGCCCGCGCCGAGCGCGTCCTTGAGTGGGCCGGCTACCTCTCCGGCGCCGAGGACATAAGCCAGGCGCCCAGCGTAATGGGCGTGTACGGCGAAGGCGGCACCTCGCTCTTCAACGACAAGATCAACCTGAGCTTCGGTTACTTCTGGCCCTGGTCGCCCGATGTGGCCCTGGATCAGCAGGCGGCTATGGCCAACGACTACTTCAAGGCCGTGCTCACGGTCAAGAAGGGCATAGTGCCGGTCATAGACCTGTCGGGCTCCATAGCCTACGAGCGCAAGAACTTCGTGCCCACCCTGGCGGGCTGGAGCGAAGGGGGCATTAGCCTCTTCGACGAGAACACCGTATTCTCAGGCGAGCTGGTCATGCCCGTGCCCGGAGCGCCTAACCTGGACCTGGCCTTCATCGTGACCACGGTCATAGCCCGCGAGGCCAACGGCGACGTCATCTACCAGAACCCGGGCACCGACACGATCCCCAAGATAGTGCCGGCCATCACCCTGGAAACCAGGCTGCATTTCTAAAATAGCTTCCTCCTTGTGTGGCCGCCCCATCCCGGGGCGGCCTTTTTTTACGCATACGGCGTTTAGCGCGGTGACAAGGAGCCTTTCCGGCGCTATCTTAAGTCCATGGATATCCCTAGGCCCGACCAGCCCGACGCTCAGCCTGAGCTCAGCCCCACAATCGCTGCTCCCAGCCCCTCGACCGGCGCGGCAATCGGCATTAGATCTGGCAAGGCTGCCGGCTCCGCGCAGGGCGCGCCGGCGCGCATAGCCGTGCTGGCCCC
>JBGSKZ010000373.1:0-5009 GCA_041741035.1 Treponematales bacterium | reverse complement strand
GCCGGCCCGTTTTTTTATCGCTTGCGCATACGCCGAGGCAAGCCTATGCTTAAGGGCATGGAAGAACTCGGAGACAAAAAGCCCTGGCGCGACAAGGCCGCGGCGATCATGACCTTCCGCTACCTGGCCCCTTCCGAACTGAAAACCCTGATGGACAAGGCGACGCTCTGCCGCTACGGCCCCGAAGAGCCCATCGTCGAAGAAGGCAGCGTGGACCCCTACTTCTACGGCATACTCGAAGGCACCGTAAGCGTGAGCGTGCGCGAGGGAGCCCCTTCCGGCGAAAGCAAGGACGTATACATGTGCGCGCTCGGCCCCGGCGACGTATTCGGCGAGGCCGGCATGTTCCTAAAGGTCAAGCGCACCGCCTCCGTTACCAGCGCGGATTCTTCCGTCCTCATGCGGCTGCACCGCGCGGACGTAGGCGCCTTCATAAAAGCCTATCCGAGCGCGGGCAACAAGCTGCTCCTCGTCATCGTCTACGGCCTCCTGCGCAAGCTCAGGGCCGCTAATCAGGAACTGGCCTATGAGAGGAAAGCCGACCTCGACCAGGCCGACGTGGACAGCCTCCTCGCCGATATGATGGGGAATTAAGCGCTTTGCCGGCCCCCGACTGGACAGGAGCGTTGAGAGGGAGGGAGAGCCATGAATCTAGGACTTAAGGGTAAGCGCGCCCTCGTGTGCGGCGCGTCCAAAGGCTTGGGCTTCGCCACGGCCAAGCTCCTGGCCGCGGAAGGCGCTAAGGTGGTGATCAACGGGCGGGACAGGGCAAGGCTAGACGCCGCAGCCGCGTCTATAGGGGCCTTCGCCATCGTCGCCGACCTTGGCAAGCCCAACGCCCCCAAAGAGCTCGTAGGCCAGGCGGCCCAGGTGCTCGGCGGCATAGACTTTCTGGTGTGCAACGCGGGAGGGCCTCCGCCCGGCGATTTCGAGAGCTTTTCCGACGACGCCTGGCAGCGGGCCATAGACCTGTCTTTCCTGTCGGTCGCGCGGCTCATACGGGCCGCCCTGCCGCACTTGCGCGCATCGAGCGCGGGCAGCGTGCTGAACTTCAGTTCGTACGCGGTTAAGCAACCCATACCTAAGCTTATCCTGTCCAATGCCGTGCGCGCGGCCGCCGTGGGGCTCACGAAGTCGCTTGCCCTTGAGCTGGGCCATGAGGGCATACGCTTTAATTCCATACTGCCGGGCTGGACCGAGACGGAACGGGTAACCGAGCTCCTCGAGGCGCGCGCCAAAGCCAATAAGACGACTATAGAAGAAGAGCTGGCCTCGCAGATGAGGGACTGCCCCTTAGGGCGCATGGCCAGGCCCGAGGAATTCGCGGCCGCCGCGGTATTCCTCCTCTCCCCCGCCGCGTCGTATATTACCGGCGTAGCGCTGAACGTAGACGGCGGCATGTACAAAGGCACGCTCTAAGCCATAGCGCATCAAGGAAACATTAATGGATTTAGCTACCATAGCCTTTCTCTGCGTGGCCGGCTTCATAGCTTCGGCCATAGACGCCATGGCAGGGGGCGGCGGCCTCATAAGCCTGCCGGCCATCATAGCCGCCGGCGTGCCGCCGCACATGGCGCTCGGCACCAATAAATTCGCCAATAGCGCCTCTTCCTTTACGAGCAGCGTCAAATTCGCCCTCTCGGGCAAGGTCAACTACCGCCTGGCGCTTTGGCAGGTGCCCTGTACCGCCCTCGGCGCGGCCCTCGGGGTACGCACGGTGCTGGCCCTCGACGAGCGCCTGCTCAACGGACTCATCATCGCGATGATATTCGCCGTAGCCCTCTATACGATCGTAAAGAAGGATTTCGGCGCCACGGACCGCTTTAGCGGCCTTACGCCCGCCTCCATAGGCATGGGCATGGGTTTCGCCTTCGCGCTGGGCTTTTACGACGGCTTCTTCGGGCCCGGCACCGGCAGCTTCCTCATCTTTCTCTTCATAAGCGTGTACGGCTTCGACTTCACCGTAGCGGCCGGCAATAGCAAGATATTGAATTTCACGAGCAACATCGTGTCCCTGGCGCTCTTCGCCCTGGGCGGCAAGATCGTATACCTGGCCGCCGCTCCCATGGCCGTAGCCATGATGGGGGGAGCCTGGGTCGGAGCCCATATAGCCATAAAAAACGGCGCGAAGATCATAAAGCCTATTTTCGTCTGCATAGCCTTAGCGCTCATAGTTAAGCTGATCTGGCAGTCGCTCGCTTGAGCCCGAGGGGAAAAAACGTTTTTAACGGAGCCCTGCGCTTGCCTAGCCCGCGGCCCCTGGGCTAGGCTGAGGGCCTGGGAACTTAAGCGGTTTACGCTCGGCCCTCGCGGCGAGCCCTATCAACGGAGATAGAACCGCCGCTTCGCCAGGCAAGGAGAGCCTGTGATTCACGTCGAGCAGCTGTGCAAGACCTTCAAGACCCCCAAACGCTATCCGGGCTTTAGCGGCGCCATCAAGGGCCTCTTCAGCCGTGAGTACCAATACACGAAGGCAGTCGACGATATATCCTTCCATATCGCCGCGGGCGAGATCGTGGGCTATATAGGGGCGAACGGGGCGGGCAAGTCCACGACTATCAAGATGATGACCGGCATACTGACGCCGACTTCGGGCAGCGTGCGCGTGGCGGGCATCGTGCCCTACGAGAAGCGCATGGAGAACGCCGCGCGCATAGGCGTGGTATTCGGCCAGCGCACCCAGCTCTGGTGGGACCTGCCGGTACACGAGAGCCTTACCCTGCTCCGCGACCTCTACGGCGTATCGCCGGGCGACTACGCGGAGCGGCTCGCCTTCCTGGACGGCATACTCGACCTGGGCGAATTCATGATGAGCCCGGTGCGCACGCTCTCGCTGGGGCAGCGCATGCGCGCCGATCTGGCGGCTTCGCTGCTCCACCGGCCGGCGGTGCTCTACCTGGACGAGCCCACCATAGGCCTTGACGCCCTGGTGAAGGAGCGCGTGCGCGGCGCCATCAAGAAGCTCAACCGCGAATACGGCACGACCATAGTGCTGACCACGCACGACCTTACCGACATAGAGGAGCTCTGCGACCGCATCATCGTCATAGACTCGGGCAGGAAGGTATACGACGGCGACCTGGGAGACCTGCGCGAACGCTATGGGCGCACCCGCACCATACGCGCCCACATAAGCGGCTTCGACGGCTTCGACGCCGCGCCTCTCACGGCCGCCCTGGCCGGGCTCGACCCGAGCTCCGCGCTGGCCAAAGGCAAGGACGAGCTTATCGTATCCTTCGACCGCTCCCAGGCGCGCATAGCCGCCGTGGTGCAGGCCATGATGCAGTCCTGCGACATACTGGACTACACGGTGGAGGAGACGCCCATCGACGATATCGTGCGGCGGATATACAGCGAGGCCAGAACCTCATGACCGAGACCGCCCGCTATCTCCGCTTCACCCGCAACTCCTTCGCGCGAATGCTTTCCTACCGCAGCAGCGTGCTTTTCTACGTGCTGGGCAGCCTCGCGCAGACCCTCGTGCTCTACTACCTGTGGAAGGCCGTATTCGCCGACGGGGGCCAGGGCCGCCCCGTCATAAACGGCTTCAGCTTCCCGGAGATGGTGGCCTACCTCGTCATGACGGTGGCGGCGCAGGCCCTGGTCTTCGGCAACGCCGACGATGTCATAGCCGACGAGATCATGGACGGCTCTATAGCCATGAACCTTGCCCGCCCCATCGATTACCGCAAGCGCATTTTCTTCGACAATCTCGGCGTCATAGCCTATAACCTGGCGGTAACGGGCCTTCCCGCCGCGGCCATAGCGCTGGCCGTACTGTCGGCCGCCGGCATAGGGCCGGCTCTGCCCGCCCTCGCGCTCACCTTGCTATCGCTGGGCATGGCCTTCCTCATGAATTTCTACTACCGCTTCTGCATAGGCCTCATGGCCATACTGACCACCAATATGTGGGGCTTTACCCGGCTGGAGGCGGTCGTCGCCGCCTTCCTTTCCGGAGCCCTCATACCCCTGAGCTTTTTCCCCCTCTGGGCGCGCGCGATAGCCCAATACCTGCCTTTCGCCTCTCTCGTCTACGCGCCGGCCATGGTATTCCTAGGCAAGATGCGGGGGGCGGACCTTGCCCGCGTGCTGGCCGTGCAGGCGTTCTGGCTCCTGGCCTTCCGCGCCCTATCGGGCTATGCCTGGTCGCGCCTGGTCAGGCGCCTCGCCGTGAACGGAGGCTGACGATGGCGCTTCAGCTTCGCGGCCGGCCCCGGCGTCAACCCAAACGCTACCTGCGGCTCTACGTACGCTACCTGTCCCAAAACGTAAAGTCCCTCATGTCCTACCGCGCGGATTTTATCCTGGGCTTTCTGGGCTTCCTGGGCAATCAGCTCCTTGGCGTGGCCTTCATAGGCTTCGTGTTCGCCGCCGTGCCCAGCCTGGCCGGCTGGTCCTTCAACGAGATACTCTTCATTTACGGCTTCGCGCAGATACCCCGCGGGCTTGACCATATCTTTACCGACAACCTTTGGATACTCGCCTGGCGACTCGTGGCCAAGGGGGATTTCGACCGCTTCCTCCTGCGTCCGCTATCGCCGCTCTTCCAGGTGCTGGCCGACCGCTTCCAGCCCGACGGCGCAGGAGAGCTCGTGGCGGGCGTGGCGATATTAAGCGTGGCCTGGTCCCGGCTCGGCCTCGGCCCCGACGCCCTGCGCCTGGCTTTACTTATACCGGCCATAGCGGGCGGCTTTCTCATATACGCGGCCGTTAAGCTTACCCTCGCCTCGGCCGCCTTCTGGGTAAAGAACTCGCAGGGCTATCTCTTTGCCGCCTACAAGCTAGCCGACTTTGCCATGTACCCGGTGGGCATATTCCCCGGGGCCCTGCGCTTCGTCATGACCTTCGTGCTGCCTTTCGCCTTCACTTCCTATTACCCGGCGGCCGCGCTGCTCGGCCGCGAGCCTCTAGCGCTGGGCATCTTCGGTTCCCTGGCGGCGGGCGCCATAGCCAGCGCCCTGGCCGGCCTGGCCTGGAAAGCCGGCCTGCGCGCCTACGAAAGCGCCGGC